>DATNCU010000530.1:0-11524 GCA_035607145.1 Thermoanaerobaculia bacterium | reverse complement strand
GCACCGCGTCGAGGAGCGCGCCGACTTCAAGCCCGGCAGCCACGACGCCAAGTCCTTCCTGCACGTCATCGAGAGCTTCCCGCGCGACGAGCTGTTCCAGATCAGCGAGGACGACCTCTTCCGCATGGCGATGGGGATCCTCCACCTGCACCAGCGGCAGCGGGTGGCGCTGTTCGTCCGCCGCGACGAGCTCGAGCGCTTCATCTCGGCGCTCGTCTTCGTGCCGCGCGAACGCTACAGCGCGGAGCTGCGCGAGAAGCTCGGCAAGGTGCTCGCGCGCGAGCTCGGCGGCCCGGTCGTCGCCTTCTACACGACGGTCGGCGACGCGCCGCTGGCGCGCGTGCAGTACATCCTCGTCACCACGCCGGGCCAGGTGCCGAAGCCCGACATCCGCCAGGTGGAGTCGAAGCTCTCGACCGCCGCCCGCACCTGGCGCGAGGAGCTCGGCGACCAGCTCGCCGCGGCGCGCGGCGAGGAAGAGGCGCTGCGCCTCCTCGGCTCGTGGGGCGAGGCGTTCCCGACCGTCTATCGGGACCGCTTCGGCGCCGCCGAGGCGGCCGCCGACGTCGCGGTCGTCGAATCGCTGCTCGACGGCGGCGAGGAGCTCCAGGCGCGGCTCTACCGCACGAGCGACATGCCGGCGGATCGGATGCGCATCAAGCTCTACCTCGCCGGCGGCCAGGTGGCGCTCACCGACGCGCTGCCGCTGCTCGAGAACCTGGGCGTGCGAGTGGAGGAGGAGCTGCCTTTCGAGGTGCGCCGCTCGGGCGGCGACGGCACCGACGGCGGCCGCACGGTATGGATCCACGACTTCGCGCTGGTGGCGAAGACGGGCGCGGTGGACTTCGAGACCGCGAAGCCCCTCGTCGAGGAGACGCTGCAGCGGGTCTGGCGGGGCGACCACGAGAACGGCGTGCTCAACCGCCTGGTGCTCGCGGCCGGCCTGCACTGGCGCGAGGTGGCCATGCTCCGCGCCTACAGCCGCTACCTGCGGCAGACCGGCATGACCTTCAGCCAGACCTACATCGCCAACACCCTGGTGGGGCACCGCGACGTGGCGACGCTGTTGGTGCAGCTCTTCCGTACGCTCTTCGACCCGACGGGCGAGGGCGACGCGCGCTCGCGCGCCGCGGCGGTGCTCGCCGAACTGCGCGCGCGGCTCGAGACGGTGGCGAGCCTCGACGAAGACCGCATTCTGCGCGGCTTCCTCTCCGTCATCAAGGAGACGCTGCGCACCAACTTCTTCCAGCGCGGGGCTGACGGCAACCACAAGCCGTACATGTCGTTCAAGCTCGACAGCAAGAGCCTGCGCCTGCTGCCCGACCCCAAGCCGCGCTTCGAGATCTTCGTCTACTCGCCGCGCATGGAGGGCGTGCACCTGCGCGGCGGCATGGTGGCGCGCGGCGGCCTGCGCTGGTCAGACCGCCGCGAGGACTTCCGCACCGAGATCCTCGGCCTGCTCAAGGCGCAGATGGTGAAGAACGCCGTCATCGTGCCGGTGGGCAGCAAGGGCGGCTTCGTGTGCAAGAAGCCGGCGAGCGGCAACCGCGAGGCGCAGCTCGCCGAGGGGATCGAGTGCTACAAGACCCTGCTGCGCGGCATGCTCGACCTGACCGACAACTTCAAGGGCGGCGAAGTGGTGCACCCGCCCGACGTGGTGCGCCACGACCCGGATGACACCTACCTCGTCGTCGCCGCCGACAAGGGCACCGCGACCTTCTCCGACATCGCCAACGGCGTCGCCGCCGAGTACGGCTTCTGGCTCGGCGATGCGTTCGCGTCGGGCGGCTCCGCCGGCTACGACCACAAGAAGATGGGCATCACTGCGAAAGGTGCCTGGGTCGCCGTGCAGCGCCATTTCCGCGAGCTGGGGCGCGACATCCAGACGCAACCCTTCACCTGCGTCGGCGTCGGCGACATGTCGGGCGACGTCTTCGGCAACGGCATGCTGCTGTCGCACGAGACGCGGCTGATCGCCGCCTTCGACCACCGCCACGTCTTCGTCGACCCCGACCCCGATCCCGCGAAGAGCTTCGCCGAGCGCCAACGCCTCTTCGACCTGCCGCGCTCCTCCTGGGCCGACTACGACCGCGCCGCGCTCTCGCCTGGCGGCGATATCTTCGAGCGCGGCGCCAAGCAAGTGTCGCTCTCCGCCGAGGCGTCCGCCGCGCTCGGCCTCGGCGCTGGTAGCCGAAAACTGACGCCCAACGAGCTGATGCAGGCGATCCTCCTCTCCGAGGTCGACCTGCTCTGGCTCGGCGGCATCGGCACCTTCGTCAAGCACAGCCGCGAGCGCAACGGCGACGTCGGCGACCGCGCCAACGACGCCATCCGCGTCGACGCGCCGCAGCTGCGCTGCAAGGTGGTGGGCGAGGGCGCCAACCTCGGCTTCACCCAGCGGGCGCGCATTGAGTACGCCCTTCACGGCGGCCGCGTCAACACCGACGCCATCGACAACTCGGCCGGCGTCGACACCTCCGACCACGAGGTCAACATCAAGATCGCGCTCGACGACGCGATCGCCTGCGGCGGGCTCGACCGCGAGGGGCGCGACACGCTGATGGCCTCGATGACCGACGAGGTGGCGGCGCTGGTGCTGCGCGACAACTACCTGCAGACGCAGGCGATCTCGCTCACCGAGTCGATGGCGCCCGAGCTGCTCGACCGCCACACGCAGATGATCCGCGCCTTCGAGAAGTCGGGCCGCCTCGACCGCAAGATCGAGTTCCTCCCCGATGAGGAGGAGATCCGCCAGCGCGCGGCGCAGAAGCGCGGCCTGGTGCGGCCCGAGCTCGCGGTGCTCCTCGCCTACGCCAAGATCGCGCTCTACGAGGACCTGCTCGCCTCCGACGTTCCCGACGACCCGCTGCTCGGCGAGGACCTGCTGCGCTACTTCCCCAAGCCGATGGTGGAGGGCTACCTCGACTCGATCGAGCGCCATCGCCTCCGCCGCGAAATCGTCGCCACCTACATCACCAACAGCACCATCAACCGCGTCGGCCCCTCGTTCGTCTTCCGCATGATTGCCTCTACCGGCCGCTCGTCGCAGGACGTGGCGCGCGCCTACACCATCACCCGCGACAGCTTCGAGCTGCGGCCGGTGTGGGCGGCGATCGAGGAGCTCGACAACAAGATTCCGGCGGAGGTGCAGACGCGCCTGCTGCGCGAGGTGCGGACGCTCACCGAGCACGCGACGCTGTGGTTCCTGCAGCGCTGGGACGGGCAGCTCGACGTCTCCAAGGTGGTGGCGGTCTTCCGCCCGGCGCTGCGCGGGCTCGCGGCCGAGCTCGACGCGCTGCTGCCGGCGGCGCCGCGCGGCGAGATGGAGCGGCGCCTCGCCGACTACCGCGGCCAGGGCGTGCCGGAGATACTGGCGAAGCGAGTGGCGGCGATGCGCGGACTCCTCGCCGGCACCGACGTGGTGCGCCTGGCGACGGCGGTCGAGGCGCCCGCCGAGGCGGTGGCGCGCGTCTACTTCGGCGTCGGCGAGCGGCTGGGGCTCGACTGGCTGCGCGTCGCCGCCCAGCGGGTCAAGGTGGAGACGCCCTGGCAGCGCGCCGCCCTCGAGGGGCAGCTCGACGACCTCTCGCAGCACCAGGTGGCGATCACCTGGCAGGTGCTCGCCGAGGCCGGTAAGAAGGCCGAGTGGCGCGCGGGCCTCGCGGCGTGGGAGGCCCGGCACAAGGACGAGGTGGCGCGGCTGGACAAGCTGCTCGAGGAGCTGCGTGGGGTGGAGGCCGTCGACGTCGCCATGCTCGCCGTCGCCGACCGACAGCTGCAGGGACTCTCGGGCCACTAGCGGCGAAGGACGCGCTGCCCGTCATCGCGAGGAGCGCAGCGACGAAGCGATCTCGATGCCGCGCGGTCGCTAGCAGCCGAGCGAGCCACCACTGATGGCCAGCATCTACGACCTCAAGCCTGCCTTCCAGCGCCTGCTGCGGCCGCTGGTGGCCAAGCTGGTGCGCGCGGGAGTGACGCCGAATCAGGTGACGGTGGCGGCGCTGCTGCTCTCCGCGGCGGAGGGCGGCACGGTCGCGTGGACGCGGGCGCGCTGGTCGCTGCTCTTGCTGCCGGCGGCGTTGCTCGTGCGCATGGCGCTCAACGCGCTCGACGGCATGATGGCGCGCGAGCACGACCTGAAGACGCGGCTCGGCGCGCTGCTCAACGAGCTCGGCGACGTGCTCTCCGATGCGTTGCTCTACCTGCCGCTGGCGCTGTTGCCGGGCTGGCCGGCGGCAGCGGTCGTGGTGGCGGTGGTGCTCGCCGGCGCGAGCGAGCTCGCCGGTGTTGCCGCGGCCGCGGCCGGCGCCTCGCGACGCTACGACGGGCCGATGGGGAAGAGCGATCGCGCGGCGGTGTTTGGCGCGCTCGGCCTCGCGCTCGGGCTCGGCGCGCCAGCGGGCCGGTGGCTCGCGGTGGTGCTGTGGATCGTCGTCGTGCTGCTCGCGGTTACGATCGTGAATCGCATGCGGGGAGCGTTGCGCGAAGGCAACCAACCTGCGGCCACTGAAGTGGCCGCGGCGCCCGCGCCGGTAGCGGACTCGCGCGCGAACGGAGCCCTCTCGCCATGAGCTCTCGCTGGACGGCCTTCCTGCACCCCAACGTCCACCCGCGCGTGCTCATCGCGCTCGGCGGCGTCTTCGCCATCCTCGTCGTCGCCACGACCGTGCTCTGGCTGCTCGGCCGCTGGAAGCCCGACCTCAAGCTCGACGAAGTGCGGCTGCGCGTGCGCACTTGGTGGGTGATGGCGGGCGTCTTCACGCTGGCGCTCGTCTTCGACCGCACCATCTCGCTCGTCTTCTTCGCCTTCCTCTCCTTCCTTGCGCTCAAGGAGTACCTGTCGCTCATCCCCACGCGGCGCGCCGACCGCGCGGTGCTCTTCTGGGCCTACCTCGCCATCCCCATCCAGTACCTGTGGATCCAGATGGAGTGGTACGGCATGTTCATCATCTGGATCCCCATCTACATGTTCCTCTTCCTGCCCATGCGCATGGTGCTGCAGGGGGAGACGGGCGGCTTCCTGCGCGCCGCGGGGACGCTGCACTGGGGCCTGATGACGATGGTCTTCTCGATCTCGCACGTGGCGTTCCTGCTCGTGCTGCGGGCGCCGCAGGCTGAGCTGCCACTCAGGATGAGCCAGAGCGGCGGAGCGGGCGCGGCCGCTGCCGCAACGGCGCCGCCCGGCGGGCCGGCGCTGGTGCTCTACCTAGTCTTCCTCACCCAGTTCAACGACGTCGCGCAGTTCCTCTGGGGCAAGGCGCTCGGCCGCCGCAAGGTGGTGCCGACGGTGAGCCCCAACAAGACCCTCGAGGGGCTGCTCGGCGGACTCGCCACCACCGTCGTGCTGGCGGTGCTGCTGGCGCCCTACCTCACGCCGCTGCTGCCGCGCGAAGCGGTGGCGGCGGGCGTCATCCTCGGCCTCGGCGGCTTCATCGGCGACGTCGTCATCTCAGCGCTCAAGCGCGACCTCGGCATCAAGGACAGCGGCTCGCTGCTGCCTGGCCACGGCGGCATCCTCGACCGCATCGACTCGCTGACCTACACGGCGCCGTTGTTCTTCCACTATGTCTTCTACCTGCACTTTTAGCTAATCGACGTATCCCAGCGCGCGGAGCCGTGCCCGGGTCTCGGCGTCCTGCGGCGCTGTGGTACCGCCGTCGTCGGCTTCGGCGCTGGCGGCCCAGGCGAGCAGGCGAGCGCGCAGCCACTGCACCTCTGGCTCGTCGATGCCGCCGAGGTTGTGGCGCTCTTGCGGGTCGGCGACGAGGTCGAAGACGTACTCGGGCTCGCGCGAGCGGCCGGCGCCCTGGCCCATGCCCCACTGCGCGCCGGTGCGCGGCGCCCACACCACCTTCCAGCGCGCGGTGCGCGCCGAGAAGATGCCGCCGCGCAGGGCCGAGGCCGCGGCGAAACGGAGCTCGCGGGCGGGCTCGCGCGGGCCGGCGCCGGCGCCCGGCTCGCGCAACATCGCCCAGAGCGAGGGCGCGCCGTTACCCTCGCTTCCCGCCAGCGCGGCGAGCGCGCGGTGGAGGTCGAGCGAGTCGGTGGGCCGCGTCACCGTGCGCGCGGGCACGCGACCGGGCGACCACACCAGCAGCGGGATATGCAGCATCTCGTCGTAGAGCGTGTAGCCGTGCAGGACGCCGCCGCGCTCGAACAGCTCCTCGCCGTGGTCGGCGGTGACGGCGAGCAGGGTCTCCTCCGGCGCGTAGCGCTCGCGGAGCGCGGCGAGCAGGCTCGCGAGCTCGCCGTCGGCGTAGGCGAGGCCGGCGTGGTAGAGCGCGCGGATGCGTCGGCGGTCGGCGTCGGTGGGCACGAATCGGCGCTGCTCGATTCCCAGGAGCGTCGGCGAGCTGCCGTCGAGCGTCGCGCCATCGCTGTCGTCGAAGCGCGCGCGCAGCGCCGGCGGCGGGTCGTATGGGTTGTGCGGATGGATGACGTGCAGGTAGAGGAACGCGCGCGCGCCCGGCGGCAGCGAGCGCACCCACTCGAGCGCGGCGCGGTGCACGGTGGCGGCGTTGTCGTTGAACGGCCGCGTGCGCTCGGTGTCGGCGCCGAAGAGGGTGCTCTCCGGCGCCGCCTCGAAGCCGCGGTCGACGCCGAAGGCGCGCGAGACGTGGACGTTTCCCGAGAAGAGGCCGGTGCGCCAACCGGCGGCGCGGAAGCGCTCGGCGAGGGTGACGGGCGTCGGGCCCAGCGGCACGCCGCCCCGCTGCCGCCAGACGTGGCCGGTGAGCAGCGCCTTGGTCGACGGCAGCGTGTTGGGAGCGACGCTGAAGTGCGCCGCGAAGCGCGCGCCTTCGGAGCCAAGGCGATCGAGCGTCGGCGTGGTGCCGGCGCCGCGCGGATCGCGAGAGCCGACGGCATCGGCTCGAAGAGCATCGAAGACGTAGAGGAGGACGAGCCTCGGCGGCGGTGGGGAAGCCTGCTTCGGCGAAGCCGTCGTGGCCGGCGGAGTTGCGCTCGTGTCACCTTCGCCGCGCGCCGAGCTCGTACCGCCCTCGTCGCCCGCCGGACGCGGCGCGGCGTCACCGACACCCCCGCCTTCCGCGAGGGCGAGCCCACGCCAACTCGCGGCGGGCCCCGGGGTGGACGCCACCACCGCGAGCCGCAGCCAACCGTCCTCGCCGCGCACGGGCACGCGCAGGCGTTGCGCGCCGCGGTGCCACCAGCGCGATTGCCACGTCCACAGCACGCGCTCGCCGCTGCGGCCCCGCGTGTGGATCTCGAAGCGCTGACCGGCGCGACCGTCGACGGGCGGCACCATCTCGCCCACGAGCGTCGCGGTTCCCGCGAGCGGCCGCACCAGCTCGACGCGCGAGACGCCTCCCTGGCGCAGCTCGTCTTTGCCGACGGCCACCTCGCCCGCCGCCTGCGCGCGGTCGAAGCCGGCGCCGCGCAGCAGCGGTGCCGTGCCGTCGGGGAAGCGGAGGTCGACGACGAAGCGCCCGCGCGGCAGGTCCGTCGGGAGCGACACCTCGACGCGCTCGGCGAACGGTATGCGGCTCGGTGCCCGGCCAGCGACCGAGACTTCCATCGCGCCAGCGGGAACCGGAGGCACTAACACCAGCACCAGCCGCCGCGGTTCGGTGCCGAGGTGGACGCCCTCGAGGCGCGCGCCGCGGGGGTCGGCCCGCAGCAGGCGGACGTCACCCTCGCGCTCGATGGTCCAGCCGGTCAAGAAGCGATTGCCCGCCGTCGCCGGCGGCGGCGCCAGGGTGCGCGCTTCGACGAGCACGTCGGGCGCGGCCGTGCCGTCGATCAGCAGGACTTCTGGCGCACGTGATGTCGGCGGTGAAGGCGAGCAGGCAGCCGCGAGGAGCGCGAGCGCAGCGCCCGCTGTGCGCACGCGAGCCCACGCGGCGCACGCCGCTCGCTTGCATGCCGTCGCCGTGCGCGGCGCGTTTGGCCTAGCCATCGCCCCGCAGGCTCACCCGCCAGGTCTCGAGGCGTTCGCCGGGCACGAGCGGCCGCCGCGTCGAGCTACCGATGCGTTGCGCGGTAAGCGACGGGCAAGCGGTGGGCAGCGTTGCCGGCGGTGCCACGAATGCGATAGTGCCGGCGGCGCGGCGTGCCTGCGCGGTGAGGCGCGCGCAGACCTCCTGCACGCTCAGCTTGGGCTCGCCGTCGCGCCGCCACTGCACGAACGACAGTGGCCGGCCGCTAGTGAGCGAGATCAGCGGCACGCCGCGATACGCCGCCACCGCCGGCAACGGCGGATCGGGGTAGCCCACCGCCGGCAGGCCGGCGAGCGGCGCCGCCGCGAGCCGCGCTGCCGCGCCCTTGGCGTCGGAGAACGGCCGTCGCGCATCGGCCGTGTAGAACCACGCCCCCGTCGCCACGTGAACCACCAGAAGCCCGGCGAGTGCAGCGAGCCGCAATGGCCGCCGCGGGTCCGCCTCGCCGTCGCGTCGCGCCGTGGCGAGCCAGCAGCAGGCGATGAAGAGCAGGAAGTAGTGGCCGTGGTGGCGTGCCCAGCCGATGTAGCGCAGGTAGCTGAAGGCGAGCAGCGCCGCAGTGCCGAGCGCGAACAGCGTGCGCGCCGCACGCGAGTCGAGCAGCAGCCAAGCGACGAGCAACCACGCGACCGCAAATCCGGCGAGCACCGGTGCCGGCAGCCGGTAGAGCAGGGCGCTGTTCCACGGCGTCAGCGTCCGCCAATCGGGCAGCGGCAGGTAGCCCGTCATTACCGTGCCGAGCACGCGATAGAGGCGCGGCAGCGACCAGCGAGTGACGTTCTCCGCGTAGAGCGCGTCGGCCGGCGGCACCATCTGCCACAGCGCCAGCCCCAGGCCGAGAATCGCGAGCGCCGCACCGAGCAGCGGACGCGTTGCCGCGCCGAGCCCCGTGCGCGCCGCCGACGCACCGATAGCCGAGTGCGTGAGCGCTGCGCCGCCGCGTGGGCGCGCCGGCACCGCAGGGACAGGAGGTGGTGCCGGCGCCTCATCTATCGCTTGGCTTGGCTGCGGGGCCGAGCGCCGCGTGCGCGCGCGCCACGTCTCGTACCCGAGCGTCGCGAGCATCGCCGTCGCGAGCAGCCACGCGTACGGGTTGGTGTTCGCGAGCACCGCCAGGCAAACGCCGAGCGCCACCCATGAGCGCGGTTCCTGCGTCCACAGCCGGCAGACGGCCCACAGCAGCGGCAACGCCAGCGCGTAGTTGCGACTGACCACGCCGTACTCGAACAACGGCAGGTACGAGAGCGCAAACAGCCCACGCAGCGGCAGCGGAAACGGCGCCCAGGCAAGCCACGCCGCCACGCCGAGCCCGGCGACGACGAAGTGCAGCGCCTGCATCGCCTCGGGCCGCGCCGTCATGTGCGCGAGCGGCCACAGCAGCAGGTGCCAAAGCGCCGGGTGCCCCTCGTAGCGCAGGTTCGCGAACAGCGCCGCGGGCGACGCGCTCACCCGCGCCAGCATCCACGCCTGCAGCTCGTCGCGCCACATCTCGTGGTTTGCGAGCCCCGCTCCGAGCAACGCCGCGAACACCCCTCCCACCGTCCACGCCCCAACCCTCCACGGCGCGCCTCGGCGCCCGGGCGCCACCTTCTCCGGCGCGGCGTCACGAGCTGCTGCGAGAGGAGCGATCACGTGTCGTTGCAAGCGGTTCCGCGCATCTTGGAAGGCCCGGCAGTCTACCGCCGCGCCGCGGCATTCGGGCTGGCTCCCTTTGGTATACTCCGGGATCCCGTGGCCGGGGGCTTCCCGGGTCCATAGCTCAGCGGTGAGAGCGTCCGGCTCATAACCGGCAGGTCCCTGGTTCGAATCCAGGTGGACCCACTCGGTCGGTGGACCCGTCGGTTTTGAGTCGGTGTCACTCGTTGACGACTGTCGGGCGCCGCGTCCAGCCCCCACCGGCCAGGTCGAGGGTTTCAGGAGGTGTTTCGCGCCGATGGAGACGACGACCACGACAACGACTCACCTGCGAACTATCGTACGGTTGCAGGCAGCGCTCGACGCCCTGCGGCGCGCCGAGAAGCAGCTCTCCGGGGTCCCCGAGTGGATGGAGGAGCTGCACGGCCAGCACAGCGCCCGGTTGGCGGAGATCGCCGCCGTCGGCGAGGCGGCCGAGACCGCGGCCCAGGATCGCCGGCGAGCCGAAGCCGCCATCCAGGACGCCAGCGAGAAGCTCAAGCACTACCAGCAGCAAATCAGCCTCGTGCGCACGCAGCGCGAGTACTCGGCGCTGCTGCAGGAGATCGACACCGTCAAGGGCTCGATCAAGGGGCTCGAGGAGCAGGCCCTCGCCGGCATGGAAGGCTACGACCAGGCGCAGAAGAAGCTCGCCGAGGAGCGCGCCGCCTTCGCCGACCTCGACGGCCGCTACCAGGCGGCGCTCTCGCAGTGGCAGAGCGAGCGCCCCGCCGTGGAGCAGCAGGCCGAGACCCTGCGCGCCGAGGTGACGCAGCTGCGCGGCGAGCTGCCGCGCGCCACCCTCACCAACTTCGAGCGCGTCTACGAGCGGCGCGGCGGCGACGCGGTGGCGCCGCTGCGCAAGAGCTCGGCGCCGGGCGGCCCCATCTACCACTGCGGCGGCTGCAACTACCGCGTGCGGCTGCAGGTGGTGGGCGAGATCCGCAACAAGGGCAGCCTGGTGCAGTGCGACGGCTGCCGCCGCTTCCTGTTCGTCCCCGAGGAAGCCGGCTGACGGTGAAGGCCGCGCGGGCCTGGTTCGACGGCGCCGCGCGCGGCAACCCCGGCGAGGCGGGGTTCGGTCTCGTCGTCGAGAGCGACGGCACGGTGGAGGAGCTCGGCGGCTACCTCGGCCGCACCACCAACAACGTCGCCGAGTACAGCGGCCTGCTCGCCGCCCTCACCTGGGCGCGGCGAGCGGGCGTCGAGGAGCTGTCGCTCTTCGGCGACAGCGAGCTGGTGCTCAAGCAGCTCTCGGGCGTCTACAAGGTCAAGGCGCCGCACCTGATGCCGCTCTTCCTGCGCGCCCTGGCGTTGCGGCGCGAGATCCCGCGCGTGCGCATCCAGCACGTGCCGCGCAAGGAGAACGCGCGCGCCGACAAGCTCAGCAACCGCGCCATCGACGAGCGGCTGCCGGTGCCGGAGTGGCTGCAGCCGGCGCTGGGTTGAGGCGACGCTCCGTCATCGCGAGGAGCGCAGCGACGAAGCGATCTCGATGCTGCGCCACCGAGATCGCTTCGCTCCGCTCGCGATGACAAGCTCTAGTCCGGCGTGTTCCAGCCCCCGACTTCCTCGACCAGCTTGTCGGCTTCCTTCGGTCCCCAAGTGCCCGGCTCGTACTCGTGGAGCGGGCTGGGCCCGTGGATGACGGGATCGACGATGGCCCACGCCGCCTCGACCACGTCCTGCCGGGCGAAGAGCGTGGCGTCACCGGACATCGCGTCGCCCAGGAGGCGCTCGTAGTCTCCGAGGCGCCCCTTCTCCCCCTGCGTCGCGGGCTGTTCGACGAGCGAGAGCTCGACGGAATCACCGGTCATGCGATCGCCGACATGCTTGCGCCGGACACCCATCGCGATCTGCACCTGGGGCGAAACGCGCAGCCGGATGTAGTT
>DATNCU010000054.1:0-7036 GCA_035607145.1 Thermoanaerobaculia bacterium | reverse complement strand
GGCGTTGCGCTCGATCACCGCCGCGGCACGCTCGACGGTGGCCGGCTCGGGACGCGAGGTGCCGAGCACGGCGGCCCAACCGAGGATGGCGTTGAGCGGCGTGCGCAGCTCGTGGGAGAGGGTGGCGAGGAACTCGTCCTTCAAGCGGTTGGCGGCCTCGGCGAGCCGGCGCGCCTCGCGCTCGCGCAGCAGCAGCTCGGCGCGCGCGTCTTCGGCCCGCTGGCGCTCGGCGATCTCGCGGCGCAGCTCGGCGTTGGCGAGCTCGAGCTCCTGCGTGCGCTGCCGCACCAGGTCTTCGAGACGGCTATAGGCGCGGCGCACCTCGGCCTGCAGCGCCACCTTCTCGACCGCGTGCTGCACGGCGCGCGTCAGCGTCTCGGCGGTGATGCGCCCCTTGACCAGGTAGTCCTGCGCGCCCCGCTTCATCGCCTCGACCGCCAGCGCCTCGTCGCCGCGGCCGGTCAAGAGGATCACCGCCGGCAGCGGCAGCGGCCGCGCCGCGAGGTCGGAGAGCACCTCGAGGCCGTTGGCGTCGGGGAGCTGATAGTCGAGCAGCAGGCAGTCGAAGCCGGCCGAGATGTGGAGCAGCGCCTCGGCGGCGGTGCCGGCCGCCTCCACTTGCGCCGGTGGCTGGAGCGTCGCCAGGAAGCGACGGTAAGTCTCGCGGTCCTCGGGGCTGTCGTCGACGACGAGGACCCGCAGCGGGTGGTCGGGGCGCGCGGTCACTCCGCGGGCAGCAGCACGGTCTCGAACCAGTAGGACTTGACGCTGTCGAGGGCGCGGCGGAACTCCGGCAGGTCGACGGGCTTCTGCACGTAGCTGTTGGCGCCGGCGCGGTAGCAGGCCTCGACGTCGCGGTGGTCGCGCGAGGTGGAAAAGACGACGACGGGGATCTGCCGCAGATCGTCGTCCGCCTTGATGCTGGCGAGCACCAGGCGGCCGTCGGTGCCCGGGAGGTTCAAGTCGAGGAGGATCTGCCGCGGCCGCGGCGAGCGCTCGCGGGCGAAGTGGCCGCGACGGAAGAGGTAGTCGAGCGCCTCGTCGCCGTCCTCGACGTGCACCAGCGGGTGGACGAAGCCGCCGCGCTGCAACGAGCGCCGCGTGGCCTCGAAGTCCTCGGGGCTGTCCTCGACCACCAGGATGGGCCGCGCCCGCTCAGCCACCCTCTGTCCTCCGGTTTTGACCGACATCCACAGGCCCCGGCAGCGTGAAGAAGAAGGTCGTCCCCTCTGCCGGGGCCGATTGCAGCCATATGCGACCTCCGTGCCGTTCCACCACCTTCTTGACGATGGTGAGGCCGGCGCCGGTGCCGCCGCCGTACGAATCGCGGCCATGGAGCCGCTTGAAGATGTCGAAGATCACGCCCTGGTGCCTCGCCGGAATGCCGATCCCGTTGTCCCGCACGAAGAAGACGGGGCCTGCCGCCGGGTGCGGCAGCTCGCCGCCTGCCGGTGTGCCTGCCGGCAGGGCTCCGATCTCTACACTCGGGATGACGGCTTCATTGTACTTGACGCCGTTGACGACGAGGTCGCGGAACACCTCGTCCACCCGCGCACGGTCGGCGCGGATCACCGGCAGCGGGGTGACCACCCGCACCTCCGCCCCCGCCTGGGCGAGGGCCGGCCGCAGGGAATCGAGCATCTCGGCCACCACCACGGAGAGGTCCACCTCGGTCATCGCCAGGTCGACGCGGCCGACGCGCGAGTAGTGGAGCAGGGTGTCGATGAGCGACTCCATGCGGCCGGTGAGCCGCATCAGGGTCTGCAGCTTTTCGCGGCCGGCGTCGTCGAGCTGCTCCTGGTAGTCCTCGAGCAGGAAGCCGGCGTAGTTGTGGATGCCGCGTAGCGGCTCCTTGAGGTCGTGCGAAGCGACGTACGCGAAGTCGTCGAGCTCACGGTTGCTCGCCTCGAGGTCGCGGTTCTTGCGCTCGAGCTCGGCCTCGGCGCGGCGGCGCTCGCGCAGCTCCTCGGCGAGCGCGCGGGTGCGCTCGTCGACCCGCACCTCGAGGGCGCCTTTGGCCGCGATCAGCGCGTCGTCGCGCTGCTGGATCTGCGCCAGCATGCGGTTGAAGTTGTCCACCAGCTGACCCACCTCGTCCTCGCTCTTCGGCTCCACCCGCACCGAGTAGTCGCCCAGCTCGCGCACGCTGGTGGCGGCGTTGGCGAGCTCCTCGATGGGCGAGGCGATGATGCGCTGCAGCCGCAGCGAGAGCAGGAAGCCACCGAGCGCGGCGAGCAGCAACGCGCCGACGAGCGCCAGCGCCTGCAGCCGCAGCCCGCGCGCCAGCCAGCGCAGGTCGCTGCGCAGGAAGACGATGGCCTCCGGGTGGTCGCCCACCACCACCGGCCTCCACAGCTCGGCCACGCCGGCGCCCACCCGCTGCCCAGGGCGCCCCGCCGCTGCGGCCGTGGGGACGCGCTCCGGGCACCGGCCCAGCCTGGTGCGCTGGGCGGCGTAGGCCGCGAACCGCCGCCCGTCGAGCAGATAGATGCACGCCGCCGCCACGTGCTCCTTGGCGTGCAACGAGCGCAGGATCTCCTGGGCGTTGCCGGGGTCCTGGAAGGCCACCGACGCCGTCGTCTGGTCGGCGACGATGGCGGCCAGCGCCTCGAGGTCGCGCACCAGCTCGCGCCGCCCGCGCAGCCACTCCGCCACCAGCAGCACCGCTCCGGCGAGCAGCAGCGCGCTCGCCGTGGCCGCCATCACGATGGCGAGCAGCTTGCCGCGGATCCTCAGGCGCGCGATGCCGAGCAGATCGCTACTCCATGTCGGCCACGGCCAGCAACTTGCTGCTCACCTGCAGCTGGCTCGCGCCCAACGCCCGCCGCGACACCTGCAACCGGATCCGCCCCCCACGCAGCTCGAACCGCACCATCCCGCCGCGGTCGAGGAAGTCCTCCTTCTCGCCGACCGTCAGCACAAACCCTTCGCGAACGCCGGGCAGCTCCCGCACCAGCGCCGAGTCGCGCCGCTCGGGCACGAACACGATCTGACAACCCGCCGCTCCCGAAGCCGACTCGACCGTCCGCACCCGCAACTCCCGTCCAGCCGCCCGCTCGCCCGCGACCACTTCCTTCAACGCCCCGCCAAACGGATCAGGCGACATCACGCAGAGGTCGAAAGGCGTATCTGCAGAAGAAAACGCCGCCTCGGGCCACTCGACGAAGTGCGTGAAGTGGAACAAAAACGTTGCCTTCAAATCGTACTCACGAGCACCACGCGCAGACTGCCCCCAAGTCGGCGCGACAAACGAGGAGATCACCATTGCCAGTAAGGCGAGGATCGGCCGGAGCGGCCGCCGCGCGGAACGGGCGCGCTGGGGGAGGGCTCCCGCCCGCGCGCAGCCGTCCTCGGCGAGCACGGACGGGAAACCCCCAGCAAGCGGGGACCCGCGCAGCGCGGCGGCTGCTCCGGCCTTAGTGGCCACGAGCTGGCGCAGCGCGGCGGCCCTTCCGGCCTCACACCACGTCACTTCTTCAATGCCTCCAAGTCACCTGCGCGTACACCCCGCGCTCCACTTCCCCGCGTGTCGCCGCCGCCCCAAACTCCGGATGACTCGCATGCAACAGGTTCTGCCCGACCAACCCCAGCTCCCACCCGCCCCGCCTCTTCCACCCCAACCTCACGTCCAGCTCCGTGTACTCCGGCACAGCAGGGTTCGGCAGCGACCTCGCGTGCCGCACCCACGCCTCCAGCTCGAAGTCCCGCGGCAAGTCGAGGTCCCCACGCAGCGACCAGTAATCCTCGGGGTCGTTCGCCTCGTCGCGCCCGCGCGTGAAGTCCTGGCTCTGCGCGTCCACCCCGAAATGCGAGCGCAGCAGCGTCACCGCCCCCACCAGCCGCAGCCGCGGCAGCGCCTGCCAGCTCCCACTCAAGCCGGTGCCGCGGATGTGCCCGTGCCCGCGGTTGCCGAGCTTCACCGGGCCCGCACCGGTGGGCGCCTCCTGCGTGCGCAACGCGTCGTAGTCGTTGTAGAAGACCACCGCCTCGAGCGTCGCCGCCTCGCCCGCCGCCATGCGGTAGCCCAGCTCGTAGGCGAGCGCCTCCTCCGAAGCGAAGTCCTTGTTGCCGACGAAAACCGTCGGGCCGGTGCCAGGGACCACGATGTCGCGGTCGATGCGCGTCGGCGCCCGCACGGCGCGGCCGGCGCCCGCCCACAGCAGCCGGTCAGGAGCCGCCTGCCACGCGAGCGTCAGCGCCGGCAGCAGCTCCGTCTTCACCGTCGACTGGTCCTCGAGGCGCAGCCCCGCCTGCGCCTTCCAGCGCGGCGAGAGGCGCACCTCGTCCTGCACGAAGACGTTGGCCACGGCGATCGTCGCGCGCTCCGGGACCCAAGCCACCGCCGGCGTACTGCGCACGCGGTCCGAGCTGCTGCGGTAGCCGCCGCCCCACAGCAGGTCGTGACGCCCGCGCTGCCAGCGTTGCTGCAGGTCGAGGTCGAAGGTGTCGCGCCGCTCGCGGAACTGCGACGGCGCGTCGCGCAGCGTGTGGTCGTAGTAGGCGCGGACGATGAGGTCCGAGCCGACGCCCAGCCGCTGCGACCAGGTGCCGAGCAGGTTGCCGCCGCTGACGTCGGTGTCGGCGAAGACCCGGTGGCCGATGCGGCCGCCGTAGACGTCGCCTTGCAGCGTCAAGTCGCCCGACCTGAGCTCGCGATCGGTGCGGAAGCCGGCCTGGGCGATGCGCAGCGGATCGTCCGTGCTGCTGCCGTCGGTACGCGCCATGGCGTCGCGGTACTGGTACTCGGCGTAGGCGCGGTAGTGGCCGCTGCCGAGCGTGCCGCCGTGGCGGAAGGCACCGAAGGCCCGCTGCTCGTCGCCGGCGGCGAGCACGGCGAGGTCGCCGTGGGTGTCGGCGGCGTGGCGGGTGATGACGTTGATGACGCCGTTGACGGCGTTGGCGCCCCAAAGCGTGGCGCCGGGACCGCGCACCACCTCGATGCGCTCGACGTCCTCGAGCAGCGGGTTCTGCACGTCCCAGAAGACGCCCGAGAACAGCGGCGTGTAGACGCTGCGGCCGTCGATCAGCACCAGCAGCTTGTTGGCGGCGAGCGAGTTGAAGCCGCGCGCGGTGATCGCCCAGGTGCGGCTGTCGAAGTGCGCCACGTGGAGGCCGGCAGCGAGCCGCAGCGCCTCGGGCAGGCTGCGCACGCCGCTGCGCCGGATGTCCTCGGCGGTGACGATGCTGATCGCCGCCGGCGTCTCGGCGAGCGCCTGCGGCCGCTTGGCGGCGGAGGTGACCTCGACGTCGAGCAGCATCTCGAGCGGCAGCTTCTTGAGCTCGGCGGCGGTGGGGCCAGGCTCCTCGGCGGTGGCGGCGGCCCGCATGGGTAGGGCCAGCGTCACGAGCAGCGCGATGCACCCGGCCGCCGGCAGCGCACGTCGCCGCGACGAGAGTCGTAGAGCTTGCCTCATGGTCGGTTCCTCGCCGCGCCGCAGGCTTCCCGCGGGGCCGACCTGCGGCAGGACTGGTTCGTCTGCCACCCCTCACTCCCCAGCCCCTCTCTCCCCTCGCCGGGGAGAGAGGGGCCCAGATCCTTCATGCATCGACGGTGGCCCGAAGGGCCGTGGCTCACTGCTAAGTCGCCACTCTCAGCGGGCCAGCGGCCAGGTCACGGTCGTGCGGTTGCCCACGAGGTCCGTGGCCGCCATCTCGAGGCGATAGCCGCCCGCGGCGCCCGGCAGCACCCGCAGTCGCAAGTCGCGCACCGCCGACAGCTCGTCGCCTGCCCAGACGCGCACGATCTGCAGCTTCTGCGGCGAGATCGGCGCGCCGTGGTCGAGCACCTTGTTGCCCAGCGCCCAGAGGAACACCTGCGGCTTGTCCGCCGCGGTCACCCAATCGGTGAGGGCGCCGGTGGCATCGGTCTTCGCGTCCCTGGGCAGCAACGGCAGCCAGCGGCGGCCGTCCGGGGACCACACGATCTTCACGTTCTTGTCGCGCTCGGGCACGGTGTGCTTCGGCGGCCGCTCGCGCTTCACGTCCTGGTCGAGGCCGTGGACGTCGAGGAGGCGGGTGTCGCCCACTTCCCACTGGATCATCGGCGCGCCGGGGTCGTAGAGAAAGTGCAGCGGCGGCTGCACCATCGGCTCCTCGCCCGGCGGCGGCACCGACTGCAGCGAGACGGCGTGCCGCCCCGGCTGCCAGGGACCGGCGAGCTCCGCCACCGTCACCGGCGCGCCGTCGATCACCGGCACGTGCTCGCCCGTGGCAGGCGCGATCTCGAAGCGGGCGCCGGTGCCGAGCACCAGCAGGTCGCCGAAGCCGGCCTGCGGCCCGACGGCCTGCAACGGGCTCGCCGCGGCGGCAACCGCCGTGGTGCCGGCAGGCGCTCCGGCCGGCGGCGGCGTCTGCTCGGCCGCTGCGATGCTCGCCGACCCGATGAGGAGCGCGGGAAGGAGCGTCCGCCAGCTCGTCTGGTGCATCGTGTCCCCTCTGGTGTGCCAACCGGGTTGAACGTTTCACAGTCTAGCAGGGACGCCCGCTGCGTCGCGACCCGCGCGCTAGACTGCCGAGGCACCCGCCATGAGCGAAGCCGGCGCTACCTCCGCCGTCGTCGAGGCGCTGCGGCGCCACCCCCGGCTCGGCGGCCAGATCGTCCACGTCGAGCGGCTGCCTGGCGTGCCGGCGGCGTTCGGCGGGATTGATCCGCCGCTGCCGGCGGGGCTCGCCGCGGCGCTCGCGGGTGGGGGAGCGGAGCGGCTGTGGAGCCACCAGACCGAGGGCATCGCCGCTCTGCACCGCGGCGAGCACGTGCTGGTCACCACTCCCACCGCCTCGGGCAAGTCGCTCGTCTTCCACCTGCCGGTGCTCGTCGAGGCGGCGCGCGGCGGGCCGGGGCGCGCGCTCTTCCTCTACCCCTTGAAGGCGCTGGGGCAGGACCAGCGCGGCAAGCTCGAAGAGCTCGCCGCCTCGGCCGGTATCGCGCTCGACTGCGCCATCTACGACGGCGACACCGCACCGGCGGTGCGCGCGCGCCTGCGCCGCAACCCGCCGCGGGTGCTGATCACCAACCCCGACATGCTGCACCTCGGCA
>DATNCU010000701.1:0-2086 GCA_035607145.1 Thermoanaerobaculia bacterium | reverse complement strand
AGGCCGAGGCGCGGCAGGCGGAGACGATCGTCGACCTGCTCGCCACCATCCCCGGCGCGCAGACCTCGACCTACGGTGCCCGCGGCCAGCTCGGCTCGCTCTTCGTGCGCGGCGCCGACTCCAACCAGACGCTGGTGCTGTGGAACGGCATCCCGCTCAACGACCCCTTCTCGGATGAATTCAACTTCGCCTTCCTCGCCGCCGAGGAGGTGGTGCGCGTCGAGGTGGTGCCCGGCCCATTCAGCGCCCTCTACGGCAGCAGCGCCATGGGCGGCGTCGTGCAGGTGATCACCGCCGGCCAACGGGGCGCGCGCCTGCAGCTCGAGGCGGGGCAGCGCGATCACCGCCGCGCCTCGGTGGCAGCGGGCGGCGATCACGAACGGCTGCACGCCGAGATCGCGGGGCATCGCCGCGAGGGGCGCGGCGGCACCGGCAACGACGAGTACGAGAGCAGCGAAGCGTCGGGTCGACTGCGCTGGACGCCGCGGCCGCAGAGCGAGGTGTCGCTGCTGTTGCGCTGGAACGACTCCGAGACCGGCATCCCCTTCGTGGGCTTCACGCCCAGCCCGCGCCGCCACATCGCCTGGCGCGAGACGGAGTGGGCGCTGCCGTGGAGCCACACGGCGGCGGCGTGGGAGGTCACCGGGTCGTTGTCGCAGCTCCGCTACGACAACGAGTTTCGCGACCCCGAGGATCCGTTCGGCTTCACGCGCGGCGACACGGAGTCGCGCGCCGACCGCGCGCGCGCTGTTGCCACGCGGCGTTTCGGCGACGGCTGGTGGGCGGGTGGCGGCGAGTGGCAGCGCGACCGCGTCGACGACGGTGGCACCTTCGGCACCAACCTCGACGACGCGACGCAGCGCACGGCGGCGGCGTTCGGCGAGCTGCATCTCGAGCGCGGCCGACTTGCCGCCGACCTCGGTGTGCGGCGCGACGACAACGATGCGTACGGCGGCGCCACCAGCCCACGGTTGGGCGTGGTGTGGGCGGCGACTTCGGAGCTGCGCTTGCGCGGCAGCTACGGCGAGGCGTTCCGCGCGCCGGCGCTGGTCGAGCTCTACTACCCGTTCACCGGCAACCCGGACTTGCGGCCCGAGCGCGGCCGGACGGCCGAGGTGGGTGTCGCGTGGCAGCGCGGGGCGTGGAGCGTCGACGTTGCGGCGTTCGACTCGCGGCAGCGGGACCTCATTACGTATGACTTCGTGGCCGCGAGGAATGCCAACGTCGGGAGCGCGCGGAGCCGCGGCGTTGACGGCGAATTGCGTTTCCGCATGGGGATCGTGGAGCTGCGGCTGGGCGGCATGCGGCTCGACGCGGAGGATCGCGACAGCGGCTCGCGGTTGCGCAACCGGCCGAAGGAGACGGCGCAGCTGGTGGCGATCGCGCGGCCGGGGGCGGCGGTGTTGTCGGCGGTGGCGAGCTGGGTGGGTGAGCGCGTGAACGTCTTCCCGGAGTTCCCCTATGCTGACACTGTGAACCCGGGGTTTGCGACGTTCGACCTCGCGGGGAGTTGGCAGTTGCGCGGCGGCTCCGAAGCAGATGGAGAATCGCGTGCGGTGCCGGGGATCGCGCCGTACGTGCGGGTGCTCAACGCGCTCGACCGCGAGTATGAGGCGGTGCTCGGGTTCCCGGCGGCGGGGCGGACGTTGATCGGTGGGGTGCGGTTGGAGTGGTGAGCAGGGGACGGGCCTTCGCCGGCACAGCGATCGCTGCGGCGCTGGCGCTCGCCGTCACGCTGACGTCCCCGGCGGGCGGAGGATCGCTGGTCGCCGGAAGGGGCCGCGACGTGGGGGCCCGCCTGCCGGGGGGTATCCCGTCCGTGCTCGGCGAGGACGCCTGCGCGCGGGCGGGAGCCCTCCCCCCGGCGCGCCCCACGTCTTGGCTTCCACCAGCGGGCGGAAAGATCAGGCTCGCTTCGCTCGCTGATAGATCAGTTGGGAGCGAGGGGGCTCGACCGGCTCGCACTGCGCGCCGCATCATCGCGGTGGCGCCTAGCGCTGCCGAGTTGGTCTTCGCGCTTGGGCTTGGCGACCGCGTGGTGGGAGTCGGCGAATATGTGGCGTGGCCGCCGGCGGCGACGAAGCTG
>DATNCU010000697.1:0-2513 GCA_035607145.1 Thermoanaerobaculia bacterium | reverse complement strand
GCATGGCCTCGACGATGAGGCCGCCCGCCGCGGCGACGCCCTCCTGCCGCGTGAGCACGCCGACGAGCACCGCCGACGGAGTCTGCTCGCTCTGCTTGAGGTAGTGCGCGAGGTCGGCGCCGATCTCGCCCGACACCAGCTGAACCTGGCTGTGATAGCGGCCGCCGCCCTCGTACTCACGCAGCACCTGCAGGATGCCGCGGCCCACCGCGTGGCCCACTGCCAGCTTGCCGTTGGCGTAGGCCGGCAGATCGACACGCGGCTCCCCGACGAGGCCGCGCAGGTTGCCGTTGGGCTCGGCCTCCGTCATCACCTTGCGGAGGGGCCCGTTGCCGCGAATCTCCAGCACCAGGCGTTGTGGCGTCTTGCTCGAAAGTCGCAGCAACATCGCGGCTCCGGCGAGCGCACGACCAAGCGCCGCCGAGGAGACGGGCGAGAGATCGCGGCGCCGCCGGATGAACTCGACCGGCGCCGTGAGGTCTACCGCCACCCAGCGCAGGTGGCCACCGCCGGCCATGCCGACCTCGAGGGCGCCGTCGGGGGAGGTGACGTGGAGTTGGGGTTCGCTCATCGATGTGATTCGGCGCGGCTTGCGTAGTCTCGGCGCCGCCTCGGGCGGCGCGAAAGGTGCGGCAGTGTAGCCGACGCGTCAAGGGCCAGAACGCGTAGCGTCGGCTAGGATGCCCGTCAATCCGGAGCCTCTTCTTGGAGCTCGCTTCCGACGCACCGTCGCTCGGCTTGCCGGCCGCCGCCGTGGCGCTGTTCCTGGCGCTCTCGGCCGCGTTCCTGCTGCTCGCGGCGCGGCGCGCCCGGCGAGCTGAGGGTGATGCCCGCACCGCGGCGTGGTTCGGCTTCTGGCGCGTCTACCGGCTGTGCGTCGAGGGCAGCTGGGTGCTCTGGCTGGCGGTAGCGGTGGCGCTCTCGCTCGGCGGCCGGCTCGCCGCCGCGCTGCCGGCGTTGCCGCGCGGGTTGGTCGTCATCGCGGTGATGTTCCTACCGCCGCTCTCCGTCGGCTTCGCCGGGCACCTGGTGGCGCGTCACGTGCTCGCGCGCCTGCACGCCGTCGAGGTGACGGCGCGCGAGGCGGCGTTGGAGGCTGCGGGGCGTCTCCTCGCGCGGGGAGCGCCCGGCGTGTTCCTTCTCGCCGGGGCTTGGTCGCTGCTCGACGATGGAGCTGCCGGCTCGCCGGCGCTATGGGTCCTCGCCGCCTTCGTCTCGCCGATCGTGGCCGGGGCCCTGCTGCGGCGGGCAGCGGTGGTAGCGCAAGCCCTCGCCGAGGGCGAGCTCCGCGACCGCGCGTTCGAGCTGGCGCGGCGCGGAGGGGTGGCGTTGCAGCAGGTGCTGCTGCTGCCGGCGCGCCGTACGCGGATGGCCAACGCCTTCGCCCACTTCCGCGGCGTGGTGATGCTCACCGACCACCTCGTCGAGCGCCTGGGCCGCCGCGAGGTCGACGCCGTGCTCGCCCACGAGCTCGGACACCTGCGACATCGGCACCTGCGGATCCGGGTGCAGCTGCTGGTGCCGATCTTCCTTGGCGTCGGCCTGCTCGCGGGCTTGCTGGAGGTGGCCGTTCAGCTGGCGACCGGGTGGCTCGACGCGGAGTGGCTGCGTGCCTGGGGCTCGGGATTGACGATGGCGATCTGCGTCGCCGCCGTGCTGGTTCTCCGCTACCTGTTGTCGCGGCGCAACGAGCGCGCTGCGGACGCGGCATCGGCGGAGATCACTCAGGACCCCGAGGCGATGATTTCGGCGCTCGGCCGGCTGTCGCGGCTCGGGCTCATGCCCACGACCTGGAGCGCCGTCACCGAGACCTTCACCACCCACCCGTCGATGCTGCGGCGCGCGCAGGCGCTCGCGGTGCGCTTCGGCCTGCCGTTCGAGCGCATGCGCGCGCTGCTCGAGACCGGCATCGACGACGAGGAGCACTACCCCATCCCACCCGCTGCTCAGGCCGATTCGCGCCTCTACTCCACGGCGTGGAAGCAGGCCGCGAGCCTGCGGGTGGGGATGACGTCGCTGTTCGCCGGTACCGCCGTGCTGGTGGCCGCGGGCGTGGGGGTCCAGCGCTGCGAGCTCGGGTGCGGCGGCATCGCCATCGTCTACCCGGTGGCGTTCGCCCTCTCGTTGCTGCTCACGCTGGAGCTGCACAACCTGCTCTCCCCCTGGGGCTACGAGGAGCTGCGGCGAAAGCTGGCGACGAGCCTGCCGCGCCACGAGGCAGCCGCGGTCGCGCGCGGGCACGGGTGGTTCGTCGGGCTCGGTCCGTCGGGCGCACCGCGCTTCTACGACGGCCACTCCAACTGGGACGTCGGGCACCTCACGCTCGCGGGCGGCTCGCTCGTCTACCGCGGCGACGGCACCGCCTTCGCGCTGCCGCGCTCGCGCATTGCCGGCGCGCGGTTGGGGCCTGGACCACCCAGCTGGATCCGGGTACCCAACGCCTACGTCGACTGGCGCGACGACGAGGGCAGGCGGCGTACCTTCTTCGTGCGCGGTCACGCGCGGACGCTGCG
>DATNCU010000682.1:0-11090 GCA_035607145.1 Thermoanaerobaculia bacterium | reverse complement strand
AGCTCGGCCACCGCTCGTCGAGAAGCTCGCGGCCGAGGGCCGCGAGCACGACGATCAATCGGCCGGCAGGCTCGATGGCGTTCTTGCCGAGGTGCGGGTAGGCGCTGTGCGCGCTCACGCCGTGGAAGGTGAAGCGCGCCTTGAGGTGCCCCTTGTGCAGGCGCACCGGCTGCAGCTCCGTCGGCTCGCCGATCACCGCCTCGCGCGGCAGCGGGTGGTCCGCGGGCCAGTGCGCGTGCAGGTGGGCGGCGCCGAGCGTGCCCAGCTCCTCATCGTAGGTGAGCACGAGCACCAGCGGGTGGCGCAGCGCCGCGGGGTCCAGCTCCGCGGCGAGGTTCGTCGCCAGGGCGAGGAAACCCTTCATGTCGGCGCTGCCGCGCGCGTAGAGCGCCGCGCCACGCTCGTGCAGCTCGAATGGCGGTGTCGTCCAGCCCTCGCCCGCGGGCACCACGTCCATGTGGCCGGAGAGCACCAGGCCGCGCCGCGTCGCGGGGTCGGTCGGCGGTCCCAGCTCGATCACCAGGTTCGCCTTCGGCTCCGTCGCGGGGGCGTTGCGGTGGATGCGCACGCCCGGACGCTCGAGGTACTCGGCGACGAAGTCGGCGAGCGGCAGGTTGCTGTTGCTGCTGGTGGTGTCGAAGGCGACCAGGCGGGCGAGGAGGTCGCGGTCGGAGAGCCTCGTCATCGCGCGGTGGTGCGGCCGGGGCGGATTGTATGCTGCCGACCGTGGCGAGGGTCGGGTTCCTGTGGGATTCGCTGAGCGAGAACACCGGCGACCAGGCGATCGGAAGCACGCTGTTGCGGCTGGCCGCGCGCGCCGGGGTCTCGGCGCTCGAGCCGTTCGAGATCGGCCGGCACCGCTGGCGTGACTTCGGCTGCCTGGTGATCGGCGGCGGCGAGCTGCTGACGGCGCCGGGCGACCCGTACTACGACCTCTTCCGCCCGCCGGGCGAGCACGTCCTCAACACCGTGGGCACCGGGGCCGCGATCGAGGCGAGCTACCTGGATTCGTACCGGCTGGTCTCGGTGCGCTCGCAGGCCGACCGCGAGAGCCTGCACGGGGTGCAGCGCGAGGTCCGCGTGGCGCCGTGCCTGACGGTGCTCTTCGACGAAGTGGCCGTCGAGCGCGAGGCGGACGCGAGCTGCCACGGCCGTCTCGGCCTGCAGCTGCAGCCCGCCGCGATCGTGCCGTCAGAGCTTGCCGGGACGCTCGCCGTGTTGCGGCAGCTCGGCGAGACCTGCTTCGTGCCGTTCACCCACTACAACGGCGACCGCGAGCTGCAGCGCGCGCTCGCCGACGCCGCGGGGCTCGCGGCGCCGCTAACCATCGACGACCCTGACGCGGCCTTCGCGGCCATCCGCCGGCTCAGCGGCATCGTCACCTCGTCGCTGCACGCCACGATCATGGCCTACGTCGCCGGCGTGCCGTTCCTCGCCATCCCTTATGCCTCCAAGGTCGAGCGCTTCGTGCGCGAGCGCGGCCTCGCGCACCGCCTGCTGTCCGACCTCGCCGCGCTGCCGGCGCAGCAGGAGCTGCTGCGCGGCGAGTCGGTCGACTGGGCGGCGCAGCTCGCCGCCGACCAGGCCGCCGCCCGCAGCCTGGTGGAGGAGATCTTCGCCGAGGTCGAGCGCGCGCAGGCGTCGTCGCGCGCTCACGTGACCACAGAGGCCGGCGAGCCGCGCGGCACCGTCGCAGAGCCCGAGCCCGCGCACGCCGTCGCCGCGCACCGCCTCACCATCGGCCGCCATGCCGAGTACGGGACGCGCATCGCCGACGCCGTGCGCTCCGAAAGCCAGCGCCTCGGCGTAGCGGCGTACTGCCGCGGTCTCGAGGGGCAGCTGGCCTCGGTCGACCGCGAGCTGCAGGCGGCGGGCGGGTACGCCCGGTCGCTGGAGGGGCGCGTCGAGTCGCTCTCCTCCGAGCTCGCGATCCATCGCCGGCCGCGCGTCGTCGCCGTCGTCGTGCACCACCGCGGTGTGGAGCTGCTCGACCAGTGTCTCGCCGCCCTGCAGGCGAGCCGCGGCGTCGAGCTGCAGACGGTGGTGGTCGCCAACGCCTGCGACGAGCCGCTGCCGGGCCGCGTCGCCGCTTCGCCCGACGTCCACCTCGTCGAGTCGGCGGCGGCGCTCGGCTTCTCGGTCGCCAACAACCTGGGCGTCGAGTGGGCGCGGGCGAACCTGCCTCCGGCGGAGCACTACTTCTTCGCCAACAACGACCTGCTGGTCGAGCCCGACACGCTGATCGCGCTCGTCGAGGAGCTGACCGCCTGGCCGCACGGCGGCGTGGCGGGGCCGACGTTGCGCATCTGGGGGGCGGAGCACGTCCTCAACAGCCTCGGCCTCAACGTCACCACCACCGGCGAAGCCTGGGACGAGGGGATCGGCGTCGAGCTCGCCCAGTACGGTCCGCTGCCGCCGACGCGCGAGGTGCTGGCGGTGACCGGCTCGGCGATCCTGGTGCGCGCGGAGCTGCTGGGGCAGGTCGGCGGCTGGAGCCCGATCTACGGCTACTACATGGAGGACATCGACCTCTGCCTGCGCGCGTGGTCGGCCGGTTGGCGGGTCGTCCAGTCGGCGAGCAGCCGGGCGGTCCACGCCATCTCCGCCACCTCGGACGAGGTGCCCGACCTCAAGCTGCTCAGCTCGTGGCGCAACCGCTTCGTGCTCATGCTGGCGCACTGGCCGTTACGCAGGCTGCTGCGCGAAGCGCTGAGCCTGGTGCCGCGCGAGCTCGGCATCTACCTGCGCCGCCGGCGTCACGGCTTCCACCGCGAGGCGAAGCTGCAGGCGCGCGCGTGGGCGGGAGCGCTGCGCCGGCTCCCCGCCGCGTGGGCGAGCCGCCGCGGCCGCCGCGACACCGGCTGGGTGCGCTTCCTGCGGCCGCACGGCTCGGTGCCGGTGATCCGCCTCCCCGCGCGCTCGCTGGCGCCGCGAGGCTCGGAGTCCGCGAGCACAGGGGCCGCCGGTGCGAGCGCCGGCTCCACCCCGACCGTTCGCGGCACGGCTTGGAACGAGGCCCCGGCTGTGGAAGCCCGCTATCGGCGCAAGGCCACCGGTCGCAAGGACGGCATGCACTGGCTGCGGTATGTCGTCGACCACCACCTCGACGCCCGTGCGCACGCCCGCATGCTCTTCCCCGGCTGCGGCGCCGGCGTCCTCGAGCGCGACGTGCTCGCCCAGATGCGCCATGCCACGGCCGACGCCTACGACGTGTCGCTCTCCGCCCTCGCCGCCGCGCGCGCCGCCGCGGCGGCGCAGGGCCTCGACCGCGTCCGCTACTTCGCCGCCGACTCGAACTCGTTGCTGCTCCCCGCCGCCACCTACGACGCCATCTGGTTCCACAACTCGCTGCACCACGTCGCCGCGCTCGAGCACGTTCTCGACCAGGCGCGCGCCGCCCTTCGTCCGGGCGGCGTCCTCATCTGCGTCGAGTACGTCGGCGCCAACGCCTTCGACTTCCCGCCGCGGCAGAAGGCGGCGATCGTCGAGGCGTTCTCCTACATTCCCGAGCGGCTGCGCCGCAACCTCTCGGGGAGTGGACCGCCGACCATCTCCGCGGTGGGCATCCCCGACCCCGCCGAGGTGCGGCGCGCCGATCCCAGCGAGTCGGTGCGCTCGAGCGAGATCCTCGCCTTGATCGCCGAGCGCTTCGACGTCGTGCAGCAGCGCGACCTCGGCGGCTCGCTGCTGCAGTACGCGCTCAACAACATCGCCGGCAACTTCTCGCCCGACGATCCCGAGGCCAACGCGGTGCTCGCCCGCATCTTCGCGCTCGAGGACCGCCTCGTCGAGCGCGGCGAGCTGGGCAGCGACTTCGTCTTCCTCGTCGCCACGCCGCGCTCTGATAAATTGCCGGCCGGAGCAACGCCCAGCCCGCAAACGAGAGCCCCAGCCAGGTGAGTCGCATCCTCGTCGCCGGGCTCTGCCCCCTCCCCAACGAGAACACGCCGAAGAGCTACGGTCCGGGCATCCGCACCTGGCAGCTGGCGAAGAGCCTCGCCGCGGCCGGTCACCAGGTGCGCATCGTGGCGATGCGCATCGGCGACGCCTACCTGCCGGCCGAGCGGGTCAACGAGCAGGGCAGCGTCGAGGGGATCGAGGTGCAGCGCGTGCTCGAGGGGCCGTTCCTCTCCGGCGACGCCCTCCGCCCGCACCTGGCCTCGGGCTGGCCGGACGCCGTCGTCGGCGCCACGGTCTACGGCTCGCACGCGCTGGCGCGGCAGCCGCCGACCATCCCCTTCTGGGCCGACCAGTTCGGCCACGTGATGGCGGAGGCGCAGGCGAAGGCGGCGCTCGACCGCTCCAACGCCGTGCTGCCCTATTTCTGGCGGCTGCTCGAGCCGGTGATGACGCACGCCGACCGCATCTCGGTGGTCTCCGAGCGCCAGCGCTGGGCGGCGGTGGGGGAGCTGGGCGTGCTCGGGCGGCTCACCGCCGAGACCTGCGGCTACGAGTTCACCGCCGTGATCCCCTGCGCCTACGTCCCCGAGCGGTCGACGCGGGCGGCGGAGATGGGCAGCCGCGACGTGCGCGCCGAGCTGGGCATCGAGCGCGACGCCTTCGTCGTGTTGTGGAGCGGCAGCTTCAACGTCTGGAGCGACGTCGAGACGCTGTTCCGCGCGCTCGAGACCGTCATGCAGGCGCGCCGCGAGGTGCACTTCCTCTCCACCGGCGCCGAGATCACCGGCCACGACGAGACCACCTACGCCCGCTTCGTTCGTCTCGTCGAAGGCTCGCCGTTTCGCGCCCGCATCCACCTCCGCGGCTGGGTACCGGGAAGCGACGTGCTGGCGCATTGGGCGGCGGCCGACCTCGGCGTGCTCGCCGAGCAGCCCATCTACGAGGGGGCGCTGGGCAGCAAGAACCGCATCGTGCAGTGGCTGGGGCACGGCCTGCCGGTGCTCTACAACCGCATGGGAGAGCTCGGCGAGCTCATCGCCGGCGAGCGGCTGGGGCTCACCTTCGCCTCCGGAGATGCCGACGACCTCGCGGCGCGCATCGCCTGGGCCTGCGAGCACCGTGGCGAGCTCGCCGAGTACGCCGCGCGGGCGCGGGCGTACGTGGCGGAGAAGCTCACCTTCGAGGCCACCACCACGCCGCTCGTCGCCTGGGCGGCGGACCCTCGCTTCGCGCCCGACCGCGAAGGTGCGCCCGGCGCGGCGGCGGCGCGCGGCTTCTCGATCCAGGCGCTCGCCGCCAAGGAGCTGCTGCAGGCGCTCAAGACCGTCCCCGGCGTGCGCCGCTCGCAGCTGCTGCGGCGCGTCTGGCGCTGGCTCAAGCGGCACCGCGGCGTGCCGGCCGGCGGCACCTGAGCGGCTATCTCAGGTACTGCTCGCAGAGCTGGTCGAAGCGGCGGCGACCGGCGTCGTAGATCGCCTGATTCTCGCGGTAGAGGGCGCGAATCCGCTCCTTGTCGACCCGCGACACCTGATCGAGAGACTCCTCCCGATCGAGGACGTTCTCCCGCCGCTCGGCGAGCTTGAGGTCGAAGATCTTCTCGAAGAGGGCGAGGCTGGTGCCGTACTCCTCCTGCAGGCCGACGAAGTCGAACTGGGCGACGTCCTTCCGGCCCATGTACATGCGATAGAACGAGACGAGGTGCGGAAGGGCGGCGAACTCCTCGACGCTCAGCTCCTCCTCGATCATGCGCCGCCAGGTCTTGTCGTACGGCGGTACCTGCCCGGCGGCGACGATCTCCTTGTGCAGCCGCTGCCAATAGAGGTAGTTGGAGACGACCCGATCGACCGGGTCGCGCAGGAAGACGCAGTAGCGCTTGGCGCCGGGCAGGAAATCGAACCAGTGGGCGGGAAAGTGGCCGTGGACGGCGTCGTAGTCGCGGACCACTTGAGTGCGACGCAGGTAGAGCCGAAACCGGTGCGCGGCGCGAATCGCCTTGCGGATGAGACGGTACCTCGGCGGCACGTGGACGTAGACCCGCAGCAGCCGACTCCCGAAGACCTGCTCGAGCGCGCTCAGGAAGCTGCTGCCCGCCGTCTTCGGAACGTGAACCGAGATGAGCATGGGGGTGCGACTATCCCGGATGCCGGCGGCCGGCGCAAGAACGCGACCCCCGGCGCGGCGCGATGCTAGGTTAGGGCCGCATGCCGGATGAGCTCGTCGCAGTGCCCCCGGTGGCAGAGGCGCCGGGAGGCGCGAGACCGCACGCGCTCCGCCGATGCCGGCTCGCCATCGTGCTCCTCTTCGCCGGTCTCTACCTCGCCTCGAGCAGCGGCACCTTCCTGCACAACCCCGACTCGACGCTGATGTGGGGCGTAGCCCGCCAGCTCGCGCGCGGCGACGGCTGGGCGGTGGCCCCCGAGGCGCTGACCCTGCTCGGTCGTCCGTACCCCCACCTCGAGGGCGTCGACGGCCGGGTCTACTTTCCGAAAGGGATGAGCTACTCGGCGGTCATCGTGCCGTTCTGCTGGGCGGGCGACGCGTTCTCCGCACTGCTGCGCGAGCCGCCGGACCCCCTCGCGCGCGCACCGCTCGGCATGGCGGTGTCGACCGCGGCGCCGGCGCTGATTGCGGTGCTGGAGGTGCTGCTCATCTTCGAAGCGTGCCTGCTCGGCGGCTTCGGGCCGCGGCTGGCAGCCTTGGCGGCCCTCGGTGCCGGGCTGGGCACCGCCATCTGGGCGGACAGCAAGAGCGTGATGAGCGAGCCCTTCATCGGCTGCATGCTGACGCTGCAGTTCTATGCCCTGCTGCGCTACGCGCGTCGCGACGATGCCCGCTGGCTGGCGGTCGGCAGCACGTCGCTGGGGCTCATCCTGCTCTGCCAGCCGGCACTGCTCGCCATCATCGGGCCGATCTGGGCGGCGACCGTGGCCTGGATCGGATGGCGCCAGCACCGCCTGAGCCCGGTGCGGTGGCTGCGCTCCGCGGTCGCCTTCGGCTTGCCTCTGGCGCTGGCGCTCTTCGTCCTCGGCTGGCTGAACTTGATCCGCTATGGCTCCGTCGCCAAGACCGGCTATTGGCAGGTTGGGATGGATTTCTCCTACCTTTACATGGCGATCTATGGGATTTTCTTCAGCGCGGGAAAGAGCATCTTTCTCTATTCGCCGCCGCTGTTGCTCACGATCGCCGGGGCACGCCGATGGTTGCGTAAATTCGGTGCCGCCGCCGCGTTTCCCTTGTTGCTGTTTCCAGCCTTCCTGGCGCTCTACGGTTGCCTGCCCTACTGGCACGGCGACGGCGCCTGGGGACCGCGATACTTCCTGCCGCTGACCGGCGGTCTCGCCATCCTTGCCGCCGGAGTGCTCATGCCGCGCGAGGCGCAGCGCGCGCCGTCCTCGGCGAAACGGCTGTGGGGCGGGTTGACGGCCGTTGGCGCCGCCGTTCAGGTCATCGCCGTCCTCACCAGCACGGCCGGGTATTTCGCGCTGCTCATCCACGCCGGGTTGCTGGGCGGCTTCGATCGGCCCTGGCGACCGATCGTCTACGATCCTCAGCTGTCGCCTATCGTCGGTCGCAGCCACTTGCTGGCGTCCCGGGTGCGGTACTCCCTCGTCGGCAGCCACGACACCTGGACGGTCCAGCGCACCGACGGCACTCTCGCGACGATGGACCTCGGCGAGGCCGACGCCATCGACCTCTGGCCGGCGCGTCTGGATTATTACGACATCGGCAAGAGACTCGGACAGGCATCGAAGATCGGCTGGATCGCGCTGCTCGTCCTCAGTGGCGCCGGCGCCGCGATGCTCGGGAGATCTCTGCGCCCGCCCCCCGCGTTGCCCGAGCCGGCGCTCGCGTCTCGGCGCCGCGGCGAGGGCAAGCGACGCCGTCGCCGATGAGGCCGGCGGGTCGAGGGGCGCTGGTATGCTGCGCCGGTTCCCCTGCCGGCTGCTCACCACCTTGGCCCAGGGGCGGTCGAACCCCATGGGCGAAAAGCAACTCGTTCTGGTCACCGGCGGCGCCGGCTACATCGGCGGCCACGTCGTGCGCCAGCTGCTGGCGCGCGGCTATGCCGTGCGCAACCTCGACAAGCTCGCCTTCGGCGACGCCGCCGTGCGCGATCTCGCCGCGAACCCCGACTACGATCAGCTGGTCGGTGACATCCGCCACATCGAGGACGTGGTGGCGGCGACGCGGGGCGCCTACGGCGTCATCCACCTGGCAGGAATCGTCGGCGATCCGGCCTGCGACCTCGATCACGACGCCACCCACACCATCAACTTGGAAGCCACCAAGCTCATGGTGGAATGCTGCAAGTACACCGGCATCCGCCGGTTCGTCTTCGCCTCCACCTGTTCGGTGTACGGCGCGGCCGACGACTACGTTCTCAACGAGGGCTCGCTGCTCAACCCGGTGTCGCTCTATGCGGAGACCAACCTGCAATCCGAGCGCATCATCGTAAAGGGTTTCGAGGGCACCGACGTCGTCCCCACCATCGTCCGCTTTGCCACCGTCTACGGCGCCTCGCCGCGCATGCGCTTCGACCTGGTGGTCAACATCATGACCGCCAAGGCGGTGAAGGAGGGCAAGGTGCGTGTCTTCGGCGGCGATCAGTGGCGGCCGAACGTGCACTGCCAGGACGCCGCCGCCGGCCTCATCGCCTGCCTCGAGGCGCCGGAGGAGAAGGTCAAGAACGAGGTGTTCAACATCGGTTCCGACGGGCAGAACTATCGGATTCGCGAGCTCGGCGAGCTCGTCGCCGGGTGCGTCCCGGGCGCGCGGGTGGAGGTGATGGGGGAAAGCCCCGACCGCCGCTCCTACCGTGTCTCCTTCGAGAAGGCGCGGCAGGTGCTGGGCTTCGCGCCGAGCTTCCGAGTCGAGGACGGCGTCCGCGAGGTGCGCGACCTGCTCGCCAGCGGCGCCGTCGCCGACCACCTCGACGACCGCTACTACAACGTGCGGTACCTCTATCGATGAGCGCCCTCGCCTCGGCCGGCGGCGCGCCGGTGCGCGCGACGTTCCTCCCCTACGCGCTGCCCTGCATCGGCCGCGAGGAGGAGCAGGAGGTGCTGGCGGCGCTGGCCTCGGGCTGGATCACCACCGGCCCCCGCGTCAAGCGGCTGGAGGAGAAGCTCGCCGCCTACGTCGGCGCGCCGAATGCGATCTGTGTCGACTCGTGCACGGCGGCGCTGCACCTGTCGCTCGTCGCCCTCGACCTGACGCCCGGCGACGAGGTGATCACCTCGCCGCTGACCTTCTGCTCGACCGCCAACACCATCGTGCACGCCGGCGGCCGCGTCGTGCTCGCCGACGTCGAGCCCGACACCCTCAACCTCTCGCCGGCAGCCGTCGAGCGCAGCATCACCCCGAAGACGAAGGCGATCGTCGCGGTGCACTACGGCGGCCAGGCGTGCGAGATGGAGGCGCTGCTGGCGCTGGCGCAGACCCACGGGCTGCGGGTGATCGAGGACGCCGCCCACGCCATCGGCGCCGAGCATCGCGGGCGCCGCATCGGCACCCTCTCCACCGCCACCTGTTTTTCTTTCTATGCGACGAAGAACATGACCACCGCCGAGGGAGGCGCGATCACGCTCGCCGACGACCAGATGGCGAGCCGGCTGCGCGTGCTCTCGCTGCACGGCATGAGCAAGGATGCCTGGAAGCGGTACACCTCCGCCGGGTCCTGGTACTACGAAGTGGTGGCGCCCGGCTTCAAGTACAACATGACGGATATCGAGGCGGCGCTCGGCCTCCACCAGGTCGACCGCCTGGAGGGTTTCATCGCGACGCGCCGGCGCTACGCGGCCGTCTACGACGCGGCGATCGACGCCCTCGGTGGGTTGGTCGAGCGATTCGAGCCGCGCCCGCACAACCGGCACGTCTACCACCTCTATCCGATCCTGCTGAACCTCGACGCGCTCACCATCGACCGGGCCCGGTTCATCGACGAGCTCAAGGCCGAGAACATCGGGACCACCGTCAACTTCATACCGATTCACTACCACCCTTACTATCGCGACACCCTGCCGTACCGGCAGGGCAGTTTCCCGGTGGCTGAGTCGGCGTACGAACGGCTCATCTCCCTGCCGCTCTACCCGCGGATGACGGACGAGGACCTCGCGCAGGTGATGGAGGCTGTCGCCAAGGTGGCGCGGGCGCACCGGCGCTAGCTCGACGCGTGGCTTGCACGGGCCTCACTGCCGAGACGATCGCCAACTGGGTGGCGGAGGAGCCGTTTCCTCCCTACTCGTACTATCGCGACATTCCAACGGCACGTTGCTGGGCCTACCGTGCTGCGCAACTCCAGCAGTTGGCGGCCGCCGCGAGTCACCACGCGGTGCACGAAGAGACGCCGTCGGGAGAAGCGCTGGTCGGCATCACCGAGCTGCCCTGGGACAGCGAGCAGCTGGGGATGCCGGCGGGGCGTCTGGATTACGCGATCGTCCGCCGGCGCGAGCCCGCTGGCGAGCGTCACGACAGTGCGGCCTCCTCGATGCTGGCGCTCTACGAAGTGGCTGCGGCCGCGGCCGTGCGCACGGCAGCTTCCCTGGGTCTGCGCCACCTCTCGGCGCGCCTCGACAGCCGCGAGCTGCCGTTGGCGCAGGCCCTTGAGAGCGCAGGCTTCCGCCTCGTCGATGCCCTGCTGCGACTGGGGGTCGATGCCACGCGATTGGAGCCCGCGGCAGTACCGGCAGGTGTCGAGCTCGCGCCCGCCGTGGAAGACGACCTGCCGGGTCTCGTCGCTCTCGCCGCGCGCGGCTTCGTCCATGATCGTTTCCACAACGACCCGGCGCTCGGCCCCGGCGCTGCCGACCGCCTGCATGCGAGCTGGGTCGAGAACGCCGTGCGGGGTCGCACCGGCGACGGCGTGCTGGTGGCGCGCGTCGGCGGGCGGCCGGCGGGCTTCTTCATCGTCGCGCTCGACCGGCTGACCACGGCGCATCTCGGCACCACGGTGGGCAGCCTGGTCCTCATCACCGTCGACCGCGAGCTCCGCCACCGTGGAATCGCGCTCGCGCTCTCCCTGGGGGCCGCGCGGTGGTTGGTGGACCTCGGCGCGCAGCGGTTGGAGGTGGGCACGCAGCTCGCGAACGTGCCCGCCACCAACCTCTACACCAAGGCGGGCTTCCGCTTGCTTCAGAGCAGCGTCTCGCTGCGGTGGGCATCCTGATGGAGCCATCCTGATGGAGCCTCAG
>DATNCU010000675.1:0-3165 GCA_035607145.1 Thermoanaerobaculia bacterium | reverse complement strand
CGGCGACAACGTCGGCGTCGCCTTCGTCGACGACCCGCGCGGCGAGCTGGTGACGCTGGAGCTGCGGCCGATCGCCGCCGACCTGCACTACTTCGCCGACAAGGCACGCGCCGTCGTCATCGAGACCGGCATCAGCTGCCCCGGGCTGTCGTTCGCCGCCATCGCCGACAAGGCACGGGCGGTGGTCATCGAGACCGGCCGCGGCGCCATGCACGCGGTGGTGGCCGACTTCCTGAGCAAGGCCTTCCTCGACCACTTCGCGGCGGCCGACCCGTCGCTCTCGCTGGAGAGCGCCGTGCGCGCGGCATGGGCGTACGTCATCGGCACCGGCATCGCGCTGCAGCAGGGCTCGAGCTCGAGCGTCGTGCACGTGCTCGAGCTGGCGGGCACCGAGGCCGACGGCAGCACCCGCGCCCTCGACCTGCGCTGGGTGTCGCGTCGCGTGCTGCCGCAGCTGCCGGAGACCGACGTCAAGCTGTTCCTGTCGCCGCGCGCGCAGGAGGCGTCGATCGCCTGGAGCGTGCCGTCGGCGGTGCGCTACCGCGAGACGCAGGGCGGCGGCTGGGATCCGCTGCGCAGCCTCTCGCTCGGCCCGACGCTCACGCGCGACCAGGCCTTCCGCCTCGTCGAGCAGCGCCTCGCCGAGCAGTAGTCCACCCCGCGCAAAGCGCGCTGCCCCCACCCGCCCAACCCCCTCCCCGGGTTGGATCTCACCCCTATCCCCCCGTCCCCTGCCCCACATCTTTCAAAGATGTGCAGGGGGCGCCCCCGCCCGACCCTCCTGCGTGCTTATCTAAGCCGTCGGCGAACGGCTGCCTTCGTCTTCTCGACGTAGGGCTCGACGCCGGGCGCGGCGCAGCGCGGCAGGTTCTGGCCGAGGGCCTGCTCGATGGCGCGCACCTGCTCGCGGTCCTGCCAGGTGGCGATGGTCGACACCACGCCGCCCGCCGTGCCGCGGGCGGTGCGGCCGGCGCGGTGGACGTAGTCCTCCACCGTCTCCGGCACGTTGTAGTTGACGATGTGGTCGATCACCGGGATGTCGATGCCGCGCGCGGCGATGTCGGTGGCGACGAGGATGCGGTGCTCGCCCTCGCGCAAACCTTGCAGTGCCGCGACGCGCTGCTGCTGGCTCAGGTCCGAGTGGATGCGCTCCACCGGGTGCCCCTCGCGCTCGAGCTGGCGCGACGCCCACTCGGCGTCGATCTTGCGGCGCACGAAGACGAGCACCGCCCCCTTCTCCTGCTCGACGAGCGCGAACAGCGCGCGCTTCTTGTCGCGCTCCTCCACCATGTAGAGGCGGTGCTCGATGCCCGCCGCGGCGCGCGTGAGCGGCCGCAGGTCGACGGTGGCCGGCGAGTCCATGAAGCGCTTCGCCAGGCGCTCGATGGTGGGCGGCATGGTGGCGGAGAACATCAGCGTCTGCCGCCACGCCGGCAGCCGTTCGAGGATGCGGTTCATCTGCGGCAGGAAGCCGAGGTCGAGCATGTGGTCGGCCTCGTCGAGCACCAGGTGCTCGATGAAGTCGAGCTTGACGTTGCCGCGCTCGACGTGGTCGAGGAGGCGCCCTGGTGTGGCGACGACGATGTCCGGTCCGCCGCGCAGCGCGTCGACCTGCGGCCCCATGCGCACACCGCCGATGATGCAGGCGGCGCGCAGCTGGTGGCTGCGGCCGAAGTGCTCGAGGAAGGCCTGCGTCTGCAGCGCGATCTCGCGCGTCGGCGAGAGGATCAGCCCGCGCACGCCGCGGCCGTGCCAGAGCCGCTGCGCGAGCGGCAGCGAGAAGGCGGCGGTCTTGCCCGAGCCCGTCTGCGCGAGGCCGATGACGTCGCGCCCCGAGAGCGCCAGCGGGATCACCTCCGCCTGCACCGGCGTCGGGTGGGTGAAGCTGATCTCGGCGAGAGCGTCGAGGATCGGCGCCGAGAGGCCGAGGGCGCCGAAGCTCTTGTCGGTGGTGGTTACGGTGTGCTGCGGGATGGCGCCGGAGAACATAGGCTTCTCGATCTTAACCGGGCGCGGGCGCGCTTTTTGCTCCGCCGCGGACGACGGTACAGTCGTAGCGAGCGGCGGGCGCCGCGAAGCAAAGGGAGGGTGGCATGGGCATCATTGCGTGGATCGTCTTCGGGTTGCTCGCCGGCTGGGTCGCCAAGATGCTGGTGCCGGGCCGCGATCCGCAGGGCTGCATCATCACCATGGTCATCGGCGTGCTCGGCGCCGTCATCGGCGGCTTCATCGGCAGCTGGCTCGGCTTCGGCGCGGTGACCGGCTTCAACTTGAAGAGCTTCCTCATCGCCGTCGTCGGCTCAGTGTTGCTGCTGGCGCTGTACCACCTGATCCGCGGGCGCCGGTAACCGTCACTTGGCAAGCGTGCGCCGGCGTGACGCCGAGAGCACGCGCTTGCGCAGGCGGAAGGCCTTCGGTGTCACTTCGACCAGCTCGTCCTCGCGGATGAACTCGAGCGCCTGCTCGAGCGACAGCTTGCGCGGCGGCACCAGCCGCACCAGCTCGTCGCTCGTCGAGCTGCGCATGTTGGTGAGCTTCTTCTCCTTGGTGATGTTGACGTCGAGGTCGCTCTCGCGGGCGTGCTCGCCGACGATCATCCCCTCGTACACCTCCTCCGTCGGGCCGACGAGGAGCGTGCCGCGCGGCTGCAGGTGGTCGATGGCGTAGGCCGTCGCCTTGCCCTGGCGATCGGCCACCAGCACGCCCGTCATGCGGTGCGCGATCTCGCCCTGCCAGGGCTCCCAGCCGTCGAAGAGGTGGTTCATCAGGCCGGCGCCGCGGGTCTCGGTGAGGAACTCGGTGCGGAAGCCGATGAGCCCGCGCGAGGGGATGCGGAACTCCAGCCGCACGCGGCCGCTGCCGTGGTTGACCAGCTTGAGCAGCCGCCCCTTGCGCGCTCCGACCTTCTGGGTGACGCCGCCCACCGACTCCTCGGGGCAGTCGATGACCAGCTCCTCCATCGGCTCGTGGACCTTGCCGTCGACGGTGCGGGTGAGCACCTCGGGCTTGCCCACCGCCAGCTCGTACCCTTCGCGGCGCATCATCTCGATGAGGATCGCCATCTGCAGCTCTCCCCGCCCTGACACCTTGAAGCCATCCGGCGTTTCGCCGGGTTCGATGCTAATGCTCACGTTGGTCAGGATCTCGCGCTCGAGCCGTTCTTTG
>DATNCU010000642.1:0-3116 GCA_035607145.1 Thermoanaerobaculia bacterium | reverse complement strand
GCCGGCGCGGCGCCCTCCGCCAGCTCGACGACGAAGCCGACGCCGACCTCGCCCCAGGTCGGATCCTCGACGCCCACCACCGCGGCGTCGCGCACGCCCGGATGCTGCAGCAGCGCCGCCTCGATCTCCACCGGGTAGACGTTGACGCCGCCGCTGATGAACATCTCCTTGGCGCGGCCGGCGACGTAGTAGTAGCCGTCCTCGTCGCGACGCGCGAGGTCGCCGGAGCGGAACCAGCCGCCAGGGGCGCGCGACTCGGCGGTGGCGTCGGGGCGGTCCCAGTAGCCGAGCGAGACGTGCGGGCCGCGGAACCACATCTCCCCCACCTCGCCCAGCGCCACGTCGCGGCCGTCGGCGCCGACGAGCCGCACCTCGGTGTGCATCAGCGGCGTGCCGATCGAGCCGCGCTTGCTCACCGACGCCTCGTCGGTCATGGCGAAGCAGTTGACGCCCACCTCGGTCATGCCGAAGCCCTGCTTGAAGGTGAGGCCGCGCCGCTGGTAGGCCTCGGCGAGCCAGGTGGGCAGCGGTGCGCCACCGCTCAGCAGCGTGCGCACGGACGTGAGATCGACGCCGGCGAGCTCCGGCGCTTCCAGCGCATCCAGCAGCAGCTTCCAGATCGTCGGCACGCCGAGGACCATGGTGCAGCGCTCGCGCTCGATGGTGCGCCAGACCTCGGCGGCGTCGAAGCCGCGGTGGAGCACGACCGTGCCGCCGATGGTGACGATCGGCACCAGGAAGGCGAAGAGGCCGCCGGCGTGGTAGAGCGGCGTGAAGATCGGCGCCACGTCGTCGCTGCGCAGCTGCCACGAACAGACGGTGTTGTAGCCGTTCCACGCCACCTGGCGGTGCGGGATCATCACGCCCTTCGGCCGGCCGGTGGTGCCGGAGGTGTAGAGCAGGCAGTAGACGTCCTCGGGGTCGCAGCGCTCGCGCACGAAGGCCGATGGGTCGGCGGCGGCGACGAGCTCGGCGTAGCTCGCGTCCGCTGCATCCAGCGGCGCGTCGAGCGCGATCCAGCGCTCGATGCTCGCGATCGCGCCGGCGCCCGCGCCACCGGCGCGCAGCGCTGCCACGGTGGCCGCGAACGCGCCGTCGTAGAGCAACACCCGCGGCGCGCAGTCGGCGACGACCGGCAGCAGCTCGTGCGCCGTGGCACGCGTGCCGAGGGTGACGAGGATCGCGCCGCTCTTGCCGGCGGCGAAGAACGCCTCGAGGTACTCGACGCGGTTGCCGGCGAGGATCGCGACGCGATCGCCGCGGACGATGCCCATCGTTCGCCACGCGGCGGCGCAGCGCACCGCGCGCCCGTCGAGCTCGCGGTAGGTGAGCCGCAGCGGCGGATCGACCACCACCAGCGCCGGCGCGTCCGGCGTCAGCCGCGCCCGCTCGCCGAGCACGTCTGCCGAGATCAACGCACCGCCTCGGCGATCGGCGCCCGCACGTCACTCCTCTGCCCCCGCCCCGGCAGCTCGCCGACGCGAAACACCGCCCCGGCCTGGTTGTAACCGACCCCGGAGCCGACGAAGGCGACAAGGTCCCCCGCCTTCACGACCCCCTTCTCCACCGCGTCGTCGAGCGCCATGCCCAGGCACGCGGACCCGGTGTAGCCCCACTCCTCCATGATGGTGTGGGCGCGTTCCCGCGGCAGGCCCAGCTCATCCATCACCAGCTCGATCGAAGACTTGCGCACCTGGCTGAAGATCACCTGGTCGAGGTCTTCGACGGCGAAGCCGCCGTTCTTGGCCAACTGCCGCACCAGCCGCGGCCAGCCCTCGTTGTTGACCTCGGGCGGATAACGCTCCAGCGAGCGCACCTGCGTGCGGCCGGCGCGCACCGCCTCCTCGCTCGCCGGCTCGGCGGTGGCGCCGGCGAACAGGCCCCAGTAGCGGTGGTACGAACCGTCGGCCTGCGCCGCCGCGGCGACGAAGCCCGGCTCCGCCGCCGGCTCGAGCAGCACCGCGCCGGCGCCGTCGCCGTAGAAGAAGAGCATCGGGTCGTCGGGCGCGGCGAGCTTGTGCATCATGTAGACGCCCACCACCAGCACCGTGCGCAGCGACGGGTTGGCGGCGATCCACCCCGCTGCCGTCGCCAGTCCGGTGGGGAACGAGGCGCAGGCGCAGCCGATGTCGAACGTGCCGGCGCGCACGGCGCCGAGCTTGTGCTGCACCACCACCGACGTCGCCGGCGTCACGAAGTCGGGCGAGTCGGTGCCGACGATGAGCAGGTCGACATCCTCGGGCGCGCGGCCGAGGCGGGCGAGGGCGTTGCGCGCCGCGCGCACCGCGAGGTCGGAGGCGGCCCAGTCCCCCGGCGCGTACCAGCGCCGGCGGATGCCGGTCGCCGCCTCCATCTTGTCGACGAAGTCGGGCAGATGGGCGAGGCGGCGGCGCAGCTCGTCGTTGGGAACCTCGATCTCGGGCAGGTAGCGCCCAGTCGAGACGATCTGCGCGTAGCGGCCGCTCACGTGCCGGGCACCAGCCCGCCGTCGACCGACAGCACGGCGCCGTTGACGAACGACGCCGCGTCGGAGGCGAGCCAGAGGTAGGCCTCGGCGATCTCCTCCACCGTACCCATGCGCGCGAGCGGCGTGTGCGACACCATCTCGTCGAGCACCTTGGGCGGCATCGCCTGCAGGATCTCGGTGGCGACGAAGCCGGGCGCCACCGCGTTGACGCGGATCTCGTGCTTGCCCAGCTCGCGCGCCCAGGTCTTGGTCATGTTGACGACGGCCGCCTTGGTGGCGGCGTAGTTGGTCTGCCCGAAGTTGCCGTAGAGGCCGACCACCGACGAGGCGTTCAAGATCACGCCGCCGCCGCCGCGGATCATGTGCGGCACGACGGCGCGGGCGCAGAGGAAGACACCCTTGAGGTTGACGCCGATAACGGCGTCGAAGGTGGCGTCGTCGAGGAGCGAGACGACCTCGCCATCCCCGGCGCCGCCCTTCCACTTGACCAGCTGCTTGTCGCGCACGATGCCGGCGTTGTTGACCAGGACGTCGATGCGGCCCCAGCGCTCGACGACCGCCTCGGCGGCGGCGGCCACAGCGGCCGCGTTGGTGACGTCGACGCGCCGCGCGTCGAAGCGATCGCTGTCGATCTCTGCGGCGAGCGCGG
>DATNCU010000635.1:0-5528 GCA_035607145.1 Thermoanaerobaculia bacterium | reverse complement strand
CCCGAGCCGCCCACCGACGCCAATCCCGGCAAGGCCAATCTGGGCAACACCAAGTCCGGCAAGCCGGGGGTCTGGCAGAGCCTCTGGCTGGCGATGCGCTCGTGGCGCACCGCCTCGGTGACGCTGATGGCCTTCGCCTCGGGCATGCCGCTGGGGCTGGTGTGGATCGCCATCCCCGACTGGATGCGCAAGTCCGGATTCGACATCCGCGTCGTCGGCCTCATCACCTTGGCGCAGGCGCCGTGGACCTTCAAGTTCCTCTGGGCGCCGCTGATGGACCGTTACGTGCCGCCGAAGCTGGGGCGGCGGCGCGGCTGGGCGGCCATCGCGCAGGTGGTGCTGCTGGCGGGCACGCTTGCGCTCGCCGGGCTCGGCAACCATCCGGACACCCCGTGGGTGCTCTTCGCGCTGACGCTGGCGATCGCCTTCGCCGGCGCTACGCAGGACATCGCCATCGACGCCTACGCGGTGGACGTGCTGCGCCCCGACGAGCAGGCCGTTGCGGTGGGCTCGCGCAACATGCTCTACCGCACCGGCATGCAGCTCGCCGGCAGCTTCTCGATCACCCTGGCCGGCTGGTTCGGCTGGCCGGCGGTGAACGTCTTCCTCGCCTGCCTCTACCTGCCGATGCTGCTGGTCAGCCTCAAGGCCCCCGAGCCGGGCGACGTCGGCGTCGCGCCGCGGTCTCTGAAGGAAGCGGTGTGGTACCCCTTCCTCGGCTTCCTCTCCCGCCACCGCGCGCTCGAGATCCTCGCCTTCGTCTTCCTCTACAAGTTCGGCGACCAGCTGGTGCAGGCGCTGCAGCGGCCGTTCCTGGTCGACAAGGGCTACAGCGACTTCGACCGCGGCTTCATGCTCTTCTGGATCGGTCTCATCGCCAACATCGTCGGCACCTTCGCCGGCGGCTTGTTGACCAAGCCGCTGGGGCTCGGCCGCTCGCTGTGGATCTTCGGCTTCATCCAGATCTTCTCCAACGTCGGCTACGCGCTGGTGGCGCACCAGACCGGCATCAACCGGCCGCTGATGTACGGCGCCTTCTTCTTCGAGGCCTTCGCCAGCGGCCTCGGCAGCGGCGCCTTCCTGGTGCTCATGCTGCGCATGACGCAGAAGCGCTTCTCGGCGACGCAGTACGCGCTCTTCTCGAGCCTCTTCGGGCTGCCGCGCATCATCTCCGGGCCGGTATGCGGCTTCATGGTCTATTCGCTCGGCTGGGAGACTTTCTTCTGGAGCACGCTGCTGTTCGGCATCCCCGGCATGCTGATGCTCGCCCGCTTCGTGCCCTGGGGCGCGCGCGAGCCGCAGTTCACCGTCGAGGAGCCGGTGGTGGGCCGCAAGCTCACGCGCGAGGAGCTGGTGAGCCGCGGTCTCGGCGGTGCGGCGGTCGGCGTCGTCGCCGGCGCGCTGATCGTCGCCACCATGGACGCTCTCAAGGCCTACAAGGACGCGCCCGAGGCCGGCTTCCAACTCGTCGCCTCGCTGCTCGAGCTGGTGCGCCCGGCCGGCAGCACCGGCTGGTTCACGCTGCTCGGGATACTCCTCTTCGGCGCCATCGTCGGCCTGATGACCGCGGCGGTGATCGCCGCGCGCCACGGCGCCGCGGAGCGCTTGGAGCTGCACGAGGCGAGAGACGCCGAGGTCGCGGCGAGGGAGCGCGCGTAGGGTCGCCGCGGCCGAGCCGGCGCGCGACCCGTCGCTATACTCGCCCGCATGGCGCAAGCCCTGCCGGTGGCGTCGTCGACGCTGTTGCGCGACCTGCACGCGTTCCTCGCCCTGGAGGCGCCGTTCCTCGCCGCCAAGCTCCCCGAGGACCTGCCGGCGCGCGAGCTCGAGGAGCTGCTCCTCGCCCGCGCCGCGGCGCGCTGGCAGGGCGCGGGCCGCTTCGGTGAAGACGAGCTGTGGCCGGGCGTCACCCAGGCCGCGGCAGCGCGTTGGAGCCTCGAAAGCCTGCAGGAGCTGCTGCGCGGCTTCTTCCGCCGCCACGAGCTCAAGGCCGCGGTCGCCGACGCCGACCGGTTGCTGATGTACCGCACGATGGCGCTCACCCGCGCCGTCGACGACTTCCTCAAGCGCGCCTTCGACAAGAAGGCGATCCGCTGGGGCGAGTTCCCGTCGCCGCAGAAGGGCTTCCGCTCCACCGGCCAGGAAGCGATCGCCGGTGCCGCCCTGCGCCTGCGCCGGCCGCCCGCGGAGGCGCCGGGCCCCGACTATCGCGGCGACGTCATCGCGCCGCTCATCCGCGACCTCGGCGCGACGCTGATGTTCCGCCCCGACCCGCTGCACCCGATCCTCGTGCAGTACGGCAAGAAGGGCACGCCGATGGACGGCCGCGATCTCCACGTCGGCGATCTCGATTGGGGCGTGCTGCCGCCGGCGGCGCCGCTCACTATCGCCACGCAGACGCTCGCCGGCATGGCGTACGCGTGGAAGCTGCGCGGTGAACCGCGCGTCGGCATCTCGTTCATCGGCGACGGCGGCAGCAGCCTCGGCGAGTGGCACGAGACGGTCAACCTCGCCGCCGTGCAGAAGCTGCCGCTCGTCTTCGTCATCGAGAACAACCAGTGGGCGCTGGGCACTCACGTCAGCGAGCAGACGGCGACGCGGAGGTTTGCGTTGCGCGCGGCGGGTTACGGCATGCCCGGCGTCACGCTCTTCGGCAACGATCCCGACGAGATCGCCGCGGGCGTGGCGTGGGCGGCCGAGCGGGCGCGAGCTGGGCGCGGCCCGGCACTGCTCGAGCTGGTCACCTATCGCCGCACTGGCCACGCCCACCACGACGACGACCGCTTCTTCGGCAACCCCGAGGCGAAGATCGCCGGCTACGACCACGAGGCCGAGCGGCGGCGCTGGGAGGAGGTCGACCCGCTGGCGCTCTACGAGGAGCGGATGGTGGAGCTCGGCGTCGCCTCGCGCGAGCGGCTGGCGTCGATTCGCGCCGAGGCGCAGGCGGAGGTCGAGGACGCGGGGCGTGTTGCGGAAGCGGCGCCGTGGCCGACTCCCGACGACTACCGTGGCCGCGTCTACGCGCCGCGCATTGATCCGGTGCCCTCGCCGCCCGCGGAGTCGCGAACTCGCGTGATGGCGTACGACGAGGCGGTGCGCCAGGCGATCTCCGAGGCGATGGCGGCCGACGAGCGCGTCTTCGTCCTCGGCGAGGACGTCGGCGGCCGCTACGGCGGTGCCTTCGGCGTCACCCGCGGCCTCGCCAAGAGCTTCGGCGACCGCCGCTGCGTCAACATGCCCATCGCCGAGTCGGCCATCGTCGGCTGCGCCGTGGGCGCCGCGATCAGCGGTTTGCGGCCTGTCGTCGAGATGCAGTTCGCCGACTTCCTCGCCAGCGGCTTCAACGCGCTGGTCAACAACGCCGCGAAGCTCCACTGGCGCTGGGGACGCGCCGTGCCGATGGTGGTCCGTCTTCCCTACGGCGGCGCCACCGGCACCGGACAGAGGCTTCTCGGCGGCGGTCCGTACCACAGCCAGTGCCCCGAGATGTGGTTCCTGCGCACCCCGGGCTGGAAGATCGTCGCGCCGTCGACGCCCCCGGATGCGAAGGGGCTGATGCTCGCGGCGATTCGCGACAACAACCCGGTGGTGTTCCTGGAGGCCAAGGGCCTGTACGGCTTCTTCCGCACCGACCTGCGGGAAGAAGTTCCGCTGGGGGCAGAGCACGAAGTCGAGATCGGCCGCGCGAAGGTGCGGCGCGAGGGCGCCGACCTGACGATCCTCACCTACGGCGCGATGGTGTGGACGTCACTCGCCGCAGCTGAGCAGCTCGCCGCTGAAGGGATCGCGGCGGAGGTCGTCGACCTGCGCAGCCTGTGGCCGCTCGACATCGAGTGCGTGCGCGCATCGGTCGAGAAGACCCACCGCGCGCTCGTGGTGCACGAGGACACCGGCCGCGGCGGCCTCGGTGGCGAGCTCGCCGCCATCCTCGCCGACGAGCTCTTCTGGCAGCTCGACGCACCGCTGCGCCGCGTCACCGCGCCCGACACCCCGGTGCCCTACGCGCCGCCGCTCGAGAGCGACTTCCTGCCCAAGGCGGAGGACGTGGTGGCCGCCGCGAAGCGGCTCGTGGCCGAGTAGCTCAAGATCCGGCGCGAGCAGGCCGCGCGCCGCGCTCGTGCCGATGTACGCAGCCGCTGCCTAGCTGCCCGGTTAGGACGTCTCATCGGTTCAACTCAGTTCACGGGCGCGCACTCTGGCGTCTGCAACCGATCCAGCCGCACCAGCAGCTCCCACTCCGCCGGTTCCGGGAACAGATACGCGCTCTCCAGCACGCTGCCGAGCGCCACTTCTTCAACGGAGTGCCGCAGCAGCGACGCCGCCTCGGACCACGACAGCTCGCCGCGGCCGTAGGCGCGGTAGGCCTCGACGTTGCGGCGGCGCTGGCGATCGCCGACGTGCACTACCAAGTGGCTCACCACCCAGCCGAGGTTGCGGGCGTGGCCGCGCCGCGAGGGTAGATGACGGAGGAGCCGTAGCGCCGCCGCGCCGTAGCGTGATGCCAGCGATTCGGCATTGGCGCCGGCAGCCTGGATCTCGCGGTCGAGGCGGCGGGTGGCGGCGGCGCTGGAGGCGAGCAGCAGCGCGCGGTGGCGGCGGTGGAAGCAGTCGAGCGCCTCGTCGCGTTGCAACCAGCGGCGGTAGAAGAAGGCGCGGCGTAGGAACTGGGTGAGGGTCGCCGGGTCCTCGAGCTCGCCTTCCTCGGCGAGCGGCAGTTGGGGCATGCCGTGCGCGAGCGCGGCGGCGAAGAGGCCGGTGCCGGCGCCCACTTCCCTACCGTCGCCGTCGTGCAGCGGCACGCCCTGCAACCCGCAGCTGGGCGAGCGGCTCTTGAGCACGTAGCCCGCGAGCCCTTGGCCGGCCAGCGCGCCCACCCGCTCGCGCGCCCAGTCACGCATGGCCCGCGTGTGGTCGGCGCCGGTCGACGGCGTCCAGAGCCGCGGCGAGCGGCCGCCACCGAGCAGCACCATCGTGGGCCGCGGCGTGCCGAGGCCGATCTCCACCTCGGGGCAGATGGGCACCCAGTCGACGCGGCAGGCGACCACGTCGCACAGCAGCGGTGCCCGCTTGTCGCCGCCGTCGTAGCGCACGCTCTCGCCCAGCAGGCAGGCGGAGATTCCCAGGCGCAGGCGGCCCTGCGGCGCGGGCGCGGAGCGATGCGGGGGCATTGCGGGGATGATAACCACGGGCAACGGGCGATCTCTTCCAGGCGTTGACTTACGCTTGACTTTACGCTTTGATTACGCCTAGTCTCTACACATGGCGCGTGGCCAGCTCGTCGCCGTCAGTGAGGAGCGTCTCCGGGAGTTGCAGGAGGCGCAGGAGCTGGCGGCGCGGGCGGGCGGTGCGGGCGGTGCGGCGCTGCCGCGCGAGGCACCGTCGTTGCCGACGCTGCGCGCTCAGCTGGCGCGCGGGCGCGACTTGGTGCGCAAGCCTCTCGCGGAGGACGAGCTGTTGCCGACGGCACTCCCTGCCGTCGACCCGCTGCTCGCCGGCGGGCTCGCCCGCGGCTGCCTGACCGAGCTGCG
>DATNCU010000622.1:0-3305 GCA_035607145.1 Thermoanaerobaculia bacterium | reverse complement strand
GCCCTTCGGCGTGCCGGCTACCAGCGTCTGGCCGGTGGCGGAACCGCCGCCCTCGGCCGTCCGCGGACCGAAGGCGAGGTCGGCGACGGCAGCGCCCGTACCTGCGATGGCGATCGGCGGCGCCTCGGGCCGCTCTAGGTCCCACACGCGCACCGAGCCATCCCTGGCGCCGGCCGCCAGCAGCGGCCGCCCCGGCGCAAACGCCAGCGCCGCCACCGGCGCGCCGGAGCTCACCAGCGAGCGCGGCTCCCGCTGGGCCTCTCCCGGGCTCCACACACGCACTTCGCCAGCCGTGGATCCCGCCGCCAGCCAGCCGTCCTTGCCGACGGCCAACGCCCGCACGCCGCCGCCGAAGGTGCCGACGAGCTCGGGGGGTTGCGACGGGTCGTCGAGCGCGAAACGACGCACCGCGCCGTCGTCGCTGCCGGAGAAGAGCGCACCGCCGCCGCCCACCGCCACCACCCGCACCGCGTCGCCGTGCCCGCGCAGCACGGGCTCGGGCCGCAGCTGGGCGAGGGCGGCGCGCAACGCGTCGAAGACGTCGGGGTCCTCGGCGAGGCCGCCGTTCTCGCGGTTGAGCTGGAAGAGCTGCAGCGCCCAGCGCGCCCGCACTTGTGCGGGCAACGGCTCCTCTCCCGGCGCGAGGTCGGAGACCAGGCGCAGAGCGGCGGCGCGGGCGAACGACAATCGCGACAGCCGCGTCGCCGCGCGCCCGGCGGACTCGGCCTGGCCGCGCAGCTGCTCGGCACGCTCGCGCTCGGCCACCGCCTGGGCGCGCTCGCCCTCGGTCTCCAGGCGCGCCGCGTTGGCCTCCGCGGCCCGCGCCCGCGCCTCGAGCGCACTGCCCTCGGCGCGTTTGCGTTCCTCCTCGGCGAGCGTGCTGAGGCGCTCCGCCTCGGCGCGCTCGCGGTCGGCCAGACCCTGCTGCCGCACCGCTTCGCCGCGCTGCCGCAGGGCCTCCTGACGCTGCTCCTCCGCGAGACCGCGCTGCGACACCGCCGCGCGGGCTGCGCGCTCGGCAGTCTGCGCCGACTTCTCGGCGCGCTCGCGATCGGCCTCGGCCTGCCGGCTCTGCTCCACCGCGTACACGCCCAGCGCCAGCGTGCCCACCGCCACGGCGGCGAAGACGCCGGCCAGGACCCACGCCCGGCGCAGGGCCCGCCGGCGGCCGGCCTCGCGTTCGGCCACCTCGCGGTCGCGCTCCGCTTCGCTCTGGTCGAGGAAGCGCATGGACCGCTCGAACGCGGGGTCGTAGCGCGACGCCCACGCCGCCGTCGGATGCCGCTCCTCCCGCCACTTGAGCGCCAGTTGCAGCTCGGGCCCGCGCCACAGCGCGGCCACCCCCGCCTCGTGACGTGCCGAGGCGCGGGCGACGCCGATGTAGACCTGCGCCGAGCGCGCCTCTTCGGCCACCCAGCGGCGCAGGCGGTCCCAGACCCGCATCAGGCTCTCGTGCGAGATGTCGAGCACCGAGCCCGCGTGCAGCGGCACCACAGCCGGCGGCATGACGAAGGAGCGTCCGGGCCGCCGGAAGACGTCGGCGGCGTCGCCGACCTCGGTCTCCGTCGCGCCGGCGAGCTCGCAGATCTCGGCGACCGTCGCCGGCCGGCGGATGCCGCGGCCGTCGGACTCCTGCTCGGTGAGCGCCTTGAACATCGCCTCGGCCACCGCCTGGCCGCGCGCGTCGAGCTCGTCGAGCGCCTCGTCGGCGTGGCGCGACAGCGCCTCCTTCATGGTGCCGATGGCCTCGTAGTGCCGCAGGTCGAGCGGCTCGCCGGGAGCGTGGTCGTCGCGCCAGTGGTCCCAGGTGCGCATCAGCGCGTGCTGGAGGATGGGCAGCTGGTCGGGGTCGTCGCCGACGTCGTTGAGCAGGCGCGAGACCAGGCGCGGCGCGATGGCGGCGCCGCCCACCGCCACCGGGCCGGTGATCGCCGAGCGCAGCTCGTCGCGGCTCATCCGCGGCACCAGGTAGAGGCCCTCGTTGACCGCCTCCGGCAGGTCGGGCAGCTCCAGGCAGTTGCCGAGGAAGTCCGAGCGCATGGTGAGCGCGACGTAGATCGGCGTCTCGCGGTGGCGTGCGGCGGCGAGCAGGAGCTTGGAGAAGGCGACCGCCTCGTCGCGGCTCTCGGTGCGCCGGCTCTGCTTGAACCGGAAGAGCTCCTCGAACTGGTCGACCACGATCAGCACGTTGTCGCGCGCCGCCATGCGCGCCTGGCGCACGCACTCGACGAGCCCCTGGTTGCTCGCCCGCAGCGTGGTCTCGAGCAGCGCCCGCGAGAGGCCGCCGGAGCGGCCGCCGCCGAGGACGTCGGGCGCGTCGAGCGCGGTGGCGAGGTTGCCGAGCGGGTCCTCCCCCGGCCGCAGGATCGCGGTGCGCCAGCTCGACCCCGCCGTCGTCATGGCACCACCCTGCAGGGCGGGCACCAGGCCCGAGCGCACCAGCGAAGACTTGCCGCAACCGGAAGTGCCGAGGATGGGCAGGAAGCGTGTCAACCGCAGCCGCCGCAGCACCTCGTCGACCTGGCGCTCGCGGCCGAAGAAGAGGTAGTCCTCCTCCGGCTCGAAGGGGCGCAGGCCCGGGAAGGGGTTCGCGGGAGCTGACGCCGCGGCCCCGGCGATCACGCGCCGGCTCCCTGGCGGCGGCGCACCTCGGCGAGGAAGGGCTCGACGACGGCGGCCGCGAAGCCGCCGGCGGGCTCGCGCAGCACCATCGCCTCGAGCGTGCGGAAGCGCTCCTTGGCGGCATCGAGCGGCGGCGCCAGGTAGATGCCTTGCAGCAGCAGCGGGCGCTCGCGGCCGAGCCCGGCGCTCTTCTGGATCTCGCGCAGCTTGCGGCGCAGCCACAGCTCGCTCGCCGCGCCGTGGAAGACGATGGCGGCGTCGCAGGTGCGCAGGCTCTCCTCGTGCTCGAGGCGCGCCTGCGCCTCGTCCTCGTCGAAGACGGGGAGCACGGCCTCGAAGCCGTGGTCGAAGAGCGAGCCTTCGAGAGTGCGGCTCGCCTCGAGGTCCTGCTGGTCGCAGATGACGTAGATGCGCAGCGGGCCGGCGTTGCCGGCGGCGACAGCGGCGGGCTCGGCCTTCGTCTCCTTGCGTTCGAGCTCGAGGTGGACGCGGCTCTTCAAGTCCTCGAGCGGCACCTCCAGCAGCTCGGCCGCGGCGTGGACGCCGGGAGCGGTGCGCAGGTGCTCGACGAAGGCGCGCTGCCGCTCGTCGTCGATGGCGAGGCCGGGTGGCAGCCAGATCAGCCGCGGCAGCCCCTGCCGCTGCGTCGCGAGGTCGTGCTGGATCGCCACCACCGAGCGCGC
>DATNCU010000614.1:0-8254 GCA_035607145.1 Thermoanaerobaculia bacterium | reverse complement strand
AGCAGCTGCATGATCTCCTCGCTGGTCCGGCTGTCGAGGTTGCCGGTGGGCTCGTCGGCGAGCAGCAGCAGCGGCTCGGTGACGAGGGCGCGCGCGATCGCCACCCGCTGCTGCTGGCCGCCGGAGAGCTCGTGCGGAGCGTGCTGCTCGCGGCCGGCGAGGCCGACGGCGGCGAGCGCGGCCCGCGCCCGCGCGTGGCGCTCCTTCTTCGGCACGCGCTTGTAGACCAGCGGCAGCTCGACGTTCTCGAGCGCCGAGGTGCGCGCGAGCAGGTTGAAGCCCTGGAAGATGAAGCCAATGTAGTGGCGCCGCAGCAGCGACAGCTGCTCGCGGTCGAGGGCGGCGACGTCGACGCCGCGGAAGAAGTAGTGGCCGTCGGTGGGCACGTCGAGGCAGCCGAGCAGGTTCATGCAGGTCGACTTACCGGAGCCGCTCGCGCCCATCACCGCCACGAACTCGCCGGGGTGGACGTCGAGGTCGACGCCGCGCAGCGCCTGCACCGCAGCCGAGCCTTCGCCGTAGACCTTGGTGATGCGGCGCAGCGCGAGCAGCGGCTCGGCACCGTCGCCGTCCGCGGGCTCGAGCTCTTCCTCGCGCAGCTGGGGCTGACTCATCCCCTCGCTCCGGCGGTGGCCGTGGAGATGTCGACGATGACTTCCTGGCCGGGCTCGAGCTCGCCGCCGAAGACCTCGGTGACCTGGCCGTCGCTGGAGCCGGTACGCACCCACTTCGACACGGGCTTGCCGTTCTCGAGCACCCACACGCGCGTGCCGCCGATGCCGCCGCGGCCGGCGAAGCTGCCGCCGGCGCCGGGAGCGCCGCCGCCAGCAGCGCCAGAAGGCGCGCCGCCAGGAGCGCTTGTGCCGCCGCGACGACGGAGGCCGCTCGCACCGCCGGTCGAGGGCGCGCCGCCGGGGGCACCCGCGCCTTCACCGCCGCGGCGCTGGAAACCACCACCGCTCGGAGCACCCTGCGCAGCGCCGCGTCCCGCCCCGCCCGTCGCCGCCGAGCCCGAACCGCCGCCGCTCGGCGCACCGCCACCGCCGCGTGCGCCCTGGCCGCCCTGCGACTGCCCCTGCTGCCCGCCGCGACGCCCGAACGGGTTGCCGCGCGTGACGCCGGGAATGAACAGCCCGCCGCGCGCGCCGTTCTCCTGCGCCAGCACGTCGGGCGGCGTGAAGCGCAGCGCCGCGTTGGGCACCAGCAGCACGCCGTGCTTCTGCTCGGTGACGATGTTGGCGGTCGCCGTCATCCCGGGTCGCAGCGCCAGGTCGCCGTTCTCTACGCTGAGCTCTGCCGTGTAGGTCACCACGTTCTCCGCCGTGCTGGCGATGTTGTGCAGCGACTCGACACGTGAGGGAAAGGTGCGGCCCGCGTAGGCGTCGACGGTGAACGTCGCGGGATCGCCCTCGTGCACCTTGCCGACGTCGGCCTCATCGACCGCCACCTCGAGCTTCATCTTGGTGAGGTCGCGCGCCAGCGTGAACAGCACCGGCGCCTGCAGCGACGCCGCCACCGTCTGCCCGGGCTCGACGGTGCGTGACAGCACGATGCCGTCGATGGGCGAAGCGACCGTGGCCTTGCGCAGCGCCGAGCGCGCGTCGTCGAGGCTGGCCCGCGCCACCGTCACCTGCGCCGAAGCGGCGCCGACGTCGGCGATCGCGCGGCGTGCCGTTGCCTGCGCGGTGTCGAGGTCGTCCTTCGACAACAACCCTGCCTTGGCGAGCTCCTGAGCGCGGCCAAACTTGCGGCGCGACTCCTCGGCGGTGGCACGGGCGCGCACCAGCGACGCGCTCGCCGCCTCCACCTGCGCCGCCGCCTCCTGCGAGCGCGCCCGCGCCTGCTCGGGGTTGAGCACGGCGAGGGTCTGGCCGGCGGTGACGCGGTCGTTGAAGTCGACGAGCACCTCGGCGACGCGGCCCGAGACCTCCGAGCTCACCTCGACGGTGTCGAGCGCCGACAGCGTGCCGGTGGCGGTGACGGTGACGGCGAGGTCGCCGCGCTCGACCGGCGCGGTGACGTACTTCGGCGCCCGCTCGGCGCGCCCGCGGGCGCGCCACCAGGCGAAGCCGCCGAGCAGCGCGAGGGCGACGAGCACCCAGATGCCGCGGCGGATCCAGGTGCGGCGCGCGCGGCTGCCGCTCGATTCGGCGAGGCCGAGCTGGGCCTCCACCTCGGGGTCGATCCTGCGGTTCGGCTGCGTCATCTCGCTGTCTCCCTCCCACACCCGGCAACCCCTCGCGGCGCGCACTCTATTCCACCTCGGCGGGCCGGCAAGTGTAAGGAAATGTAAGGGCTAGCTCGTGGCGTGGGCTGCCGGCGCGGGCTCGACCGCGGCCAGCACAGCCGAGGCGAGGTTCTGGTAGTCGCCGCCGAAGTGGTGGGCGCCGGCGGTGGGCAGGAGGCGCGCGAGGCCGGCCGGTAGCTCGCGGCAGAGCGAGTCGCTCTCCTCCTCGCCGTAGACGCAGAGCAGCGGCGTGCCGGCGAGCCGCGAGACCTCGGGCAGCGTTGGCTTCCCGCTCCCGCCGCTCGAGCCGAGCCAGTCGGCGACGTGGAACTCGAAGGTGGCCTCGCGCGAAGGTCCGAGCAGCGTCACCAGGGCGACGCGGCCTCTCAAGTCGGCCGGTAGCCGCGTGACCAGGAACGGCAGCACGTCGGCGCCGAAGGAGTAGCCGACGAGCAGGGCGCGCTCCTCGTGCCACGCCGCGAGGTAGTGACGCAGGATCCGCGCGAGGTCCGCGGCCGCGGTCTCGGGCGTGCGCGGCCGCCAGTAGTACTGCAGCGAGTTCCAACCGACGACGGGCACACCGGCCGCGGCGAGGGCGCCGCCGACGTCGCGGTCGATGCCGGCCCAGCCGCCGTCGCCCGAGAGCAGCACCGCGAGCTCGGGCCGCCGGTTGCCTGCGGCGGGAAGCTCGACCAGCGGCAGGTCCTCCACGCCCGCACTCGCGGTCGGTGAAGTGGTCACCGAACCGCCCGGTGCGGCTGCCTTCGCGGTCGCCACCACCGGCCGCGCGAAGATGTCGTCGAGGGCGCGCTCGAACGCCGCCTGCCACCTCGCCGGCCGCGAGAACCCATGTCCGACGCTGGGCAGCATCACCACGTCGGCGCCGGGCGCCTGGTGAACCCAGCGCTCGGTCGCCGGCGCGTCGCACACCTGGTCGACCGTGCCCTGCAGCGCCACGAACTTCCCTTCCAGGTGCGATGCGGGCCGGAACAAGTACGTGGTGCGCACCGGCCGGTGCTTGACCGGCGGCGTCTCCCACTCGAGCCCGTTGCCCTTGCACAACACCTTCGGCAGGTCGAGGTCGGGGCAGAAGCCCAGCGCCACGGCGCCGCGGAAGGTGTTGGCCGGCGCCTCGGCGAGGATGGCGTAGACGAGCGTCGCGCCCGACGAGTAGCCCACCAGCACCGGCAGCTCGTAGCGCGGCATCCCGAGCTTCTTCTGCACCGCCTGCGACAGCGACTCGAAATCGGCTGCGGGGTAGGCGCAGGCGCCCTTCTCGTCGCCGAGCGCGTGCAGATAGCGGCGGATGTCGATGCCGACGACGAGGATGTCGCGGCTCGCCAGCAGGCGCGCCATGTCGACGACGCCGCGGTTCCAGCCGCCGTCGCCGGAGACGAAGAGGGCGACGCGCGACGGGTGCGGGCTCGGGCGATAGAGGTGGACGTTGCCGAAGCGGCCGACGGCGAGGGTGCTCTCCTCGGCGCGCGCGGCGCCGGCGAAAGCGATGGCGGCAAGCAGCGCCAAGGGAACGAAGCGGCGGAGCGTGTTCATCGAGCGACCACTCCCTTGAAGCCTCCGGCGATGAGCGCGGAGAGGTGGGCGAGGATGCGGGGCAGCGCCACGCCGCCGGGCGAGGCGAGGTAGCGCGGCTCCCAGACGGGATCGAACTTCTCCTTGAAGTGGCGCACGCCCTGGAAGTTGTAGAGCGACTCGCCGTGGCGGAAGAGCAGCGCGCCGAGCCGCGTCCACAGCGGCGCCAGGGCGCGGCTCTCGAGGCCGGAGAGGGGCGCCATGCCGAGGTTGCACCAGCGGTACCCCTGCTCGCGACCCCACAGCAGCAGCTCGGCGAGCAGGTAGTCCATCACCCCCGGCGGCGCGTCGGCGCGGTGGCGCATGAGGTCGAACGACAGCTCCTCGCGCTCGGCGCCCAGCCAGAGGTTGGCGAAGGCGACGACGCGGCCGCCGCGGCGCACCACCGCGACAGGGGTGCGGCGCAGGTACTCCTCGTCGAAGCAGCCGAGCGAGAAACCCTTCTCGCGCGTGCGCCGGTGGTCGAGCCACTCCGCCGAGACCTCGGCAAGCTCACCGAGCAACGGCGGCACCTCCGCCGCGGGCACCACGGCGAACGAGCAGCCGTCGCGCTCGAGCCGGTGGATGACGTAGCGCATCTTCTTGCGCTCCTGCCCGTCGAGGTGGAAGGCGGGTAGCGGCACCCGCGCCTCCTCGCCCACCTTGAGCAGCGTCAGGCCGAGGTCGAGGTAGAGCGGCAGCGACTGCCGCGACACCTGATACAAGACCGTCCAGCCGCCATGGCGGTCGACCATCTCGCGGAAGCGCCACACCAGCTCGGCGTGCTCCGATTCCGGACCCACCGGGTCGCCGAGCGCGATCCAGCTCCGCCCCGCGGTGGCGAACATGAGGAAGGCATCGCCGCGGGTGCCGAGCAGCAGCTCCTTGTCGCCCACCAGCGCAAGGTGCGCGAAGGTGGCGGGCGAGCGCGCCACGATCGCCTGCACGCGGGCCAGGTCTCTAAGAGCCGCCCGCCGCTCGGGAGGTGCCGGGCGTAACAGGCGCGCGAGCGCGAAGGCGAGCGCGGCGACGGCGGCGCCCACCGTGGCGCGCAGCGCCCGCGGCGCGTCGGCGCTGCGCTCGAACTGCCACCACAGCTCGCCCGAGTACTCGACGTGCCGGAACGAAAAAGTGCCGAGCGCGACGGCGCTCGCGAGCACCAGCGCGATCGCCACCCACCAGCCGGCGGACAGCCGCGGCACGGCGAGGTCGGCCTGGCGGTAGAAGTGGCGGCGGCAGGGGAGCAGCGCGGCGAGCATCAGCAGGAGCAGCACCGCTTCCTCGTAGTCGACGCCCTTGGCGAGCGAGGCGGCGGCGCCGGCCGCGAGCAGCCCGCAGGTGAGCAGCCACGCCGCGTCGAGCCGCCGCTGCAGCCCGCGCGCGAGCAGCAGCAACGCGACGCCGACGAGGCTGCCGAGGAAGTGCGACAGCTCGATCAACGGCAGCGGCAGCAGGCCGCGCAGCCAGCGGATGCGCTCGAGCTCGGCGGGCGTGGCGCCGGAGAAGAGCAGCACCGCGCCGGCGACGAAGGTGGTGACGGCGAAGAGGTGGGGCACCAGCGGCGCCACCCACGAATCCACCCAGGCGCCGAGCGAGCTCGCCGCGCGCCGCACGGCAGCGCGGTGGCGCAGCGCTTCGTGACCGCCGAGCAGCAGCGCGGCGACGCACAGCGGCAGCAGGTAGTAGACGGCGCGGAAGAGCAGCAGCCCACCGAGCAGCGCCGCGCGCGGCGCACCGGTGGGCGCGAGCAGGAGCAGCATCGCCGCTTCGAAGACGCCGAGCCCGGCCGGCACCTGGCTCACGAAGCCGATCGTCTGCGCCAGCATGAAGATCGCCGCGAAGGCGACGACGCTTACGCTGGGAAGCGGTGGCAGCAGCCAGTAGAGAGCGGCGCCGGCGAGCGCCCAGTCGAGCGCCGAGAAGGCGGTGGCCGCGCCGGTGAGCGGCAGCGACGGCAGGCGCACCTCCCAGCCGCGCAGCGAGATCGGCCGGCCGCGGCGCGCGCACCAGACGAGGAAAGCGGCGACGCCGGCGAGCAGCAGCGCCCCCACCGGCCGCGTGGCGAGGTGCGGCATGCCCGCCACCGCCTGCGGCGGCGCGAGCAGGAAGGCCAGGCCGCCGAGCGTCGCCCAGCCGAGCCACTGCGCCGCCTCGCAAAAGCCGACCACGGCGGTCGCCTCGTAGGTCGACAACCCCCACGCCGAGTAGAGCCGGTAGCGCACCGAGCCGCCGGAGAGCAGCGAGTGCCCGGCGCTGTGGCTCAGCGCCTGTCCGAGGAACGACGCGAGGGCAGTGCGGCGATACGCGAGCGGCCGGCGCAGGTAGACGAGCGCCAGCGTGTCCTGCATGGTGAGCAGCGCGTAGCTCGCCGCGGTGCCGAGCAGTGCCAGGACGACGTGCCAGGGCGGCAGCGCGGCGAGCGCCGCGGCCACGTCGCGGTAGTGGTAGGCGGCGAGCTCGCGGTGCAGCAGCCAGAGCGCGGCGAGGAAGCAGGCGAGCCCGAGCAGGGCGAGGAGAATCGCGCGGCGGCGCGGCCGTTCCGAGGGTGCGGGCGCCGAGGGAGGCGGCAGTGGAGGGATCGTCAGCTCCCTGGCACCGGTTGGGACGGATGTGAGCTCGAGTGGTCTCACCAACGCGGCGACCCTCCTCGCCCTCGCCTGCCTCGCCGCGGGCGGCGTGGCTGCGACTCCTGTGCCACGCGTCGGGTCGACGTTCACGACAGCTCTTCGGGTGGGCGCAGCCTCCTGAAAGAAATCCAAAGGGCCACGTCGTAGCTGACCTTCACCACAGCGGCTGCGATCAGAGGCGCCGCCAGCGCGACGCTCCCCATCAACGCGCCCGCGATTGCCGGCCCCACCGCCCAGCTGGCGAGCCGCGTCAGGTTCGTCCACCCGGCCGCTGCCGTGCGCTCCTCGGGGCGCACCAGTGCCAGCGTGTACGACGTGCGCGTCGGGACGTCCATCTCGACGAGACATTCGCGAAGCAGGTGGCACGCGGCGGCGAGTGGAAAGGAAGGGGCGAAGGCGATCGCCGGCAGCAGCAGGCTCGACGGCAGGTGCGTCCACACCATCGTGTTCACCAGGCCGATGCGGCGCGACAGCCAGGCGGCGCCAAAGTGGGAGAGGACGTTGGCGAGGCGGCTGGCGAAGAAGAGTGGAGCGAGCGCCGCGGCGCCGACGCCGAAGCGGGTGGCATAGAACCAGGTGAGCAGGCCGGTGGTGAGGAAGCCGCCGCCGAGGCCGTCGACGGCGAACAGCAGGCAGAGGCGCAGCAGGAAGCGGCGGCTGGTGGGCGAGAGCGGCACGGTGGGTGATGCGGGCGTTTCCTTCGCCCGCCGCGGCAGGCGCAGGTAGAGCGCCGCCGAGCCAGCTAGCAGCACCGCATGGGCGACGAGCCCGGCGCGCAGAGTCGAAGCGAAGAGCAGCGCGGAGAGGCTGCCGAGCGCGCTGCCGGCGTCCTGCAGGGCCGTGTACCAGGCGAAGGCGCGTGTGCGCGCGGCCGGCGGCGCGGTCGCCGGCAGCAGCGACTGCTCGAGGACCGCCGCCGGGCCGCGGTCGCGGCCCATGCCGTTGACCATGCCGAGGAAGGCCACGGCGATCAGCACGCTCGGTCGCGCGCCGACGAACGGCAGCGCCGCGGCGCCCGCCGCACTGCACGCACCGATGGCGATCAGCGCCGGGCGCAGCGGCAGGCGGTTGCCGGCGAGCGTGACCGCGAGAGCACCGACTGCCGTGCCGCCGAGGCCGCAGCCGATCACCAGGCCGGCGGCGGCGACGGACAACTGCTGCTCCGCCAGCCACAGCCCGAGCACGATGCCGGCGAGCGAGATCGCGACCGAGCGCAGGAAACCGGCGGCCAGCAGGGTGCGGCGCGTGTGGGCGTCGCCGGTCAGAACAGCCACCGCACGAGCTGCACGAGCGACCCGGCGATGACCGCGGCGCCGAGCGTGCCGAGCATGCCGGCGCGGGTGCGGAAGAGCAGCCAGCAGGCGCCGAGCGCGATCGCCAACGCGAAGGGGTCGAGCGTGTGGAAAGCGGGCACGAAGAGGCGTACGCCACGGGTGTGGACTTCGCTCACGCTCGCGAACAGCGTGTGCAACGCGAACCAGACGGCGAGTTGGAGGATGACGCCGACGACGGTGGCGGTGATCGCGGCGAGGGCGTCACTGAGGCCGCGGCGGCCGCGCAGACGTTCGACGTAGGGGGCGCCGAGGAAGATCCACAGGAAGCAGGGTGTGAAGGTCACCCACGCCGTCAGCAGCGAGCCGAGGAGCGCGGCGACGAGCGGCGAGAGCGGGCCGGGGTGGCGCCAGGCGCCGAGGAAGGCTACGAACTGGACGACTTGAATGAGTGGGCCGGGCGTCGTCTCGGCCATGCCGAGGCCGTCTAGCATCTCGCGCGGCGAGAGCCAGCCGAAGTCCTCGACCGCGCGCTGCGCGACGTAGGCGAGCACGGCGTA
>DATNCU010000517.1:0-6429 GCA_035607145.1 Thermoanaerobaculia bacterium | reverse complement strand
CCTCGCTCATCGCCACACCCTCGCCGGCGCGGCCCTGCAGCGCCAGCGCCTGGCCCAGCGCCAGCTCCACCACCGCCACGCGCCAGTGCTCGGCGTCGAGGATCCGCCGCCGCACCGCGAGCGCCTGCCGCAGCAGCCGCTCGGCTTCGGCGCCGTCGCCGCGGCGGCCACCGCGCGAGGCGATCGCGTGGATGTGCGGATGCGATCCCAGGAGATCACCGGCGGTCTGGATGGATGGGACCGCCAAGGTCGCTGGGTTCCGGTGCCGTTCGTCGACACGGTGGCGGCCGAGCGACTGTTCCGCCACCAGGTGATCGCGCTGCTGCGCGACGAGGGCTTGCTGAGCGAGGAGCGCATCGCGCTGTTGGTGTCGTGGCGCAACAGCGGCTTTTCGGTCCATGCCCGGCGGTAGGTGACGATCACCGGTGGCAGTGACCATGAGATCGCGCACCACCTCCCAGCCGGCCTGACAGAGCCGGCCGAGCAGCTCCCGGTGGTGGAGCAAGTAAGGCCGCAGCATCTTGGGGATGGCGAACGTCGGCGCGCCGCCTGACGGGAATCCTCTAGACCTGACACTTGACGCGCACCCTGGAGCGGACGGCTCGTGTGCTCCCTGCAAACCCGCGTTTTTTGCTTGACATCGGCCTAACCCCTCGACTAGGGTAGATACGGGCGTGCTCTAGGCGAAACTGCCCCGGCCTCCACCGGAGTCTGCGATGCCTGCTGGTGGGTTGCGGACACAGCTCCCTCAACGCTTTGTTGACCATGCCGATGGCCAGGCGAGGTCGTTCGCATGTCCGCGCGCCCTCCGATTCGAGCGACCACTTAGGGCTCGTGAAAGAATAAACTCGTCAATCTGGCCATGGCGGCTGATGGGGCGCCACACATACCCTCACCTCCGGCGCTTGCTGATCTCGGCCGACGCCGGGCGGGAGCAACGGCAATCGCTTGCGCGCGTGGAAGCAGCATTCCAACACTTGGCTGATGAGCTGAGAGTGCCGATCACCGTCTGCCACTACCCGCCGGAAACGAGCAAAGGGAACAAGGTCGAGCACCGACTCTTCTCGTTTATCAGCATGAGCCTGGAAGGGGCAGCCGCTGATCAGCTACGAGACCGTGGTGCAGTTCATCGGCCAAACACAGACTCGGAGGCTTGTCCGTCAAAGCGATCCTCGACACCCCGGGGCTATGCGAGCGGGCAAACGGTGACATCGAGGCAAATGGACGCGCTCAACTTGAAGCGCCATGCATTTCATCCTGACTGGAACCACACCCTCATCCCTCGCAGCTGAATTTGACTACTTTATTTTTTCACAGGCCCTTAGAGAAAGTGAGACTCTGGCACACTGTCAAGTCGTCCAGTGCTTTCGCCAAGCGAGAGTTTCGGGACGTTTGAAGGCAGGCATCCTATGAAATCGCTGAAGGGCCTTGTCTTCCTGCTGGGAGTCGCTGCGAATTTCGGTTTGTTGAGCAACCGAGCTGATGCGCAAGGGCTGAGTCCTGCGGAGAGAAACCTCGTTGTATTAGCACATGTAGCCGCGGAAACAATAGGCCAGCTTCGGGTTCCACTAGGGTTCGCATCTGGCCAGTTTTCGTTCTCGGGGACTTTCGTTGATTCAGGATGGACGCTGACTATGGATGGCCAATACAGAGAGGTTCCAATTCACTTTTCTTTCACTGGCTTGTTCGACCCCGTAACGGGCGAGGGAAGTTACCACGCTAATCCAGGTAGTACGATCGGCGGCGGCTGCAATGCAATCGATGTTGGTTCATATCGAATTGCGGACACGACCGCAGGAACAAGCATCACCGATCTATCCGACTTAACCTGTCCGCCTGTATTGCCGGGAGTCGCTGATCGTAGCAGCGGGACCACCCTTACCACTGTTTTCACGCCTGGCGGCCCGATCACCAGTTCAAGGACCTTTGTCGAATGGACCGAGGACAGTATAGTCATTGACTCGTGGGAAATTACTGACCGACTAAGCCGCATTTCCGCCACCGGCTTGGGCGACATATCGATAATCCCGGGCGAGGGTGCTCTACTCGCTACTGTTCTTAGCGGTGTCGTGGATTATAATTCCGGAAGAGTATCCGGTTCTATTGTAACCAGCTCCGCACCGCCCGCAATCCCCACGCTCTCGGCGTGGGTCATGGGCATGGTCGCCGTATTTTTGGCCCTGGTTGGGGTCTACAGGCTCCGCCGAAGGCCGATAGCGTAGCGAGGGATAAGGGATACGGATAAGGGATAGCTCATCGCTCCGCAACGCCATGGCACGCCGCGCTCGGCGACAGTGATCCTTCGGCGGCCGCGCCGCTCTGGCGATCAGCGGCTCGGCGCCGCGGCTGCCTCGGCACGCTGCCGCCACACGCCGGCGTCGCCGCGCCCCAACCGTTCCCAGGTGCGGCCGACGTCTTCGGCGGCCTCGCGCGCGCGGGGGTTGTCGCGGCCGAGCGCCGACGCCATGCGCTGCCAGGCCGCCTCGCTTATCGCCACGCCCTCGTCGGCGCGGCCCTGCAGCGCCAGCGCCTGCCCCAGCGCCAGCTCCACTACCGCCACGCGCCAGTGCCCGGCGTCGAGGACCCGCCGCCGCACCGCGAGCGCCTGCCGCAACAGCCGCTCGGCCTCGGCGCCGTCGCCGCGGCGGATCGCCAGACGCGCCAGCTCCGCCTGCGTGAAGGAGGGGAAGTCGTGGTCCGGCGGCAGCGTGCGAGCGTAGACGTCGAGCGCGCGGCGATAGAGCGGCTCCGCCGCGGCGAAGCGCCCTTGCTTGCCGAGGTTGGCGGCCAGGTTGTGCAGCGCCATCGCGGTGTCCTGGTGCTCGCCGCCGAGCGCCTTCTCGGTGGCGGCGAGCGCCCGCCGCAGTAGCGCCTCGGCTTCCTGCAGCCGGCCCAGCCCCTGCACCGCCTGCGCGAGGTTGCCGAGGTAGGTGCCGTGCGCCAGGTGGTTGGGCGCCAGCGCAGCGGCGGCGATCTCCGTCGCCTCGCGCAGCAGCGGCTCGGCCTCGGCGAAGCGCCCCTCGGCCGAAAAGGTCGAGCCGAGGTTGTTGAGCCCCACCGCCACCTCGGGATGACGGTCGCCGAGCACCCGCCGCCGCGCCGCCACGACGCGCTGGAACAGCTCGACGCTCTCGGCAGTGCGGCCGCGCGCGTAGAGCGCGTTGGCGAGGTTGTCCATGGACTGGATGGTCGCCGGGTGCTCCTCACCCAAGGCGCGCCGCCGCAGCGCCAGCCCGTCACGGAAGTGGCGCTCGGCGCCGGAGTAGGCGCCGCGGCCGTAGGCGAGGCTGCCGAGCACGTCGAGGGTCGCCGCCATCTGTGGGTCGGCGGCGTCGAGCGCCCGTTGCTGCATGGCCAGCGCCTCGCGCGCCAGCCGCTCGGCGCGCCGCACGTCGCCCTCCTGCTCCGTCTCGAGCTGCGCGAGGTCGACGAGCAGCGCCGAGATCGCGGCTTCGCGGCCGGGATGACGGCGGTAGGCGGCGAGGGCGCTCTCGAGGCGCGCGCGGGCGGGCCGGTAGTCGCCGCGCCGCAGCTCGAGCTCGCCGAGGTGCCGCTCCACCTCCGCGATCTCCAGCGAGCCCGGCGGATAGGACGAGCGCCGCAGCGCCAGCGCGCGCTGCAGCAGGGGCGCGGCGCGGTCGTAGAGACCGAGATTCGAGTAGACCGTACCAATGGCGTCGAGCAGCGTCGCCTCGGCCAGCGAATCGTGGCGCAGCCGTGCCTGCGCCTGCGCGGCGCCGCGATCGAGCGCCTGCTCGACGGTGATCGACCGCCCTTGCGCGCGCTGCGGATCGGCCTCGCCGAAGACCTCCACCAGGAGCCCCAGCACCGCCTCCGCCTTGTCGCGCTCGCGGCGCGTCGCCTCGAGCTGGCGCTCGCGCTGGACGACGAAGAGCACGCCGATGACCAGCAGGAGGAGGGCCGCGGCGGTCGCCAGCCGGTGCCGTCCCACCCAGCGCGAGGCACGGTAGGCGAGCGTCGGACGACGCGCCTCGACCGGCTCGCCGGCGAGGAAGCGCCGCAGGTCGGCGCCGAGGGCCGCCACCGAGCCGTAGCGGCGCTGCGGGTCTTTCTGCAGGGCACGCAGCACGATGGCGTCGAGGTCGCCCGCCAGCCAGCGGCGCCGCACCGGCGGCGGCTCGCCCGGCGCGCCGGCACCAGCGTCGCGCGTCGTCACCGTCGTCGACGGCGCCGGTGGGTCGTCCTCGCAGATCGCCACCGCCAGCGCCGCCGGCGTCATCGGCCCGTCGCCATAGGGCGAGCGGCCGGTGAGCAGCTCGAACAGCACGACGCCGAGCGAGTAGACGTCGGTCGCCACGGTTACCGGCTCTCCCCGCACCTGCTCGGGCGAGGCGTAGCGCGGGGTCAGCGGCGCGTATCCGTAGCGGGTCTCGAACGCACCCTCGCCGGCCTGCGGATCGAGCAGCTTGGCGATGCCGAAGTCGAGCAGCTTCGGCTCGCCCTCGGCGGTCACCACCACGTTGGAAGGCTTGAGGTCGCGGTGCACGACCAGCGCACGATGGGCGGAGTCGACGGCGTCGCAGATCTCGACGAACAGCCGCACCACCGCCTCGCCGTCGAGCTTGCGCTCGCAGCAGTAGGCGTCCAGCGGCAGGCCGTCGATCCACTCGGTGACGAGGAAGGGCTCGCCTTCCGGCGTCGAGCCGCCGTCGATGAGACGAGCGATGGCGGGATGCGACAGGCGCGCGAGGATCTGCCGCTCGGCGACGAACCGCCGCCGCGCCTCCTCGCTCGCCAGCCGGCCGCCGGAGAGGATCTTGAGCGCGACCTTCTGCCGGTAGGCGCCGTCGGCGCGCTCGGCGAGCAGCACGCGTCCCATGCCGCCGCGGCCGAGCTCGCCGAGGATGACGTAGCGGTCGATCTGGCCCGGCAGCGCTTCGGCAGCGACACCGCGGCCCGCACGGTTCGTGACCGTAAGATCGTCGGTCGCGTAGTCGTCCCCGGGATCGGCCACGAGCAGGCCTGCGAGCTCGCGCGCGAGCTCGGGGTCCTCGGCCTCCACGCCGGCGAGCAGGCGCGCCCGCTCGTCGGCGGCAGCCGCTACGGCGTCGGCGAAGAGCGACTTGAGGCGCGCCCAGCGTTCGGGAGTCATGCGCGTGACGGCGACGCGTCGAGCTCGCGCGCCAGCCAGGCCTGGGCCACCCGCCAGTCACGCTTGACGGTGGCAAGCGACACGGCGAGCACTTCGGCCACCTGCGGCAGCGTGAGGCCGGCGAAAGTCCGCAGCTCCACCACCTCCGCGGCCCGCTCGTCGAGCTCGCGCAGCCGGCGGAGCAGATGGTCGAGCTCGACGAGCCGCTGCGGATCGTCGGCGACAACCTCGGCGGCGGCGCCGAGGGTCAGCGGCTGCCAGCCGCCGCCGCGCTTGTCGGCGCCGCGGCTGCGCGCATGGTCGACGAGGACCTGCCGCATCGCGCGCGCGGCGACGTTGAGGAAGTGGCGGCGGTCGCTCCAGTCGATGCCGTGCGGATCGACCAGCTTGAGGAACGACTCCTGCACCAGGTCGCCGGTGTCGAGCGTGCAGGGACCACGCTCGCGCCGCAGGACGTTGGCGGCCACCGCGCGCAGGCTCTGGTAGACCAGCGCAAAGAGCTCCTCCGCGGCGTCGTCACGCCCTGCCGACCAGTCGCGCAGGAGCCGCGTGACGGTGCCGCGCTCGGCTGCGGCGGAAGCGCTCATCGGTTTGCCGCAGTGTACTCCGCAGCCGGCAGGCATCGTGCGTGCTAGCCTTCGCCGCCGTGACGAAGGAGGAAACCCAACGATGACCGAGCTTTGCATCAAACGCCGCGGCGCGCTCGCGGCCGCCCTGCTGGTCGCCGCCGGAGCCTTTGCCTGCAAGCCCGCTGAGGCGCCGCCTTCCGAGGCTGCCGCCACTCCCTCCCCCGCCGCCGCCGAGAGCGCGCTGCTCGCGCAGGCCGACCAGGCCGCCGCGGCGATCACCCCCGACGTGATCCGCGCGCCGATCGCCGAGATCGGCAGCGACGCCTACGAGGGCCGCGACCCGGGCTCGAACGGCGACGTCAAGGCGCGCGACTACCTGGTGCAGCAGATGCAGCAGATCGGCCTCGAGTCCGGCTTCGCCGACGGTGCGTGGCAGCAGTCGTTCGAGCTGGTGAGCGTCGACGCCGCGATGCCGCCGACGTGGACCTTCACCGGCGGCGGCAAGTCCACCGCGTTCAAGCGCAAGGACGAGTTCATCGCCGCCTCCGGCGTGCAGGACCCCAAGGCCACCATCAAGGACGCCGAGGTGGTGTTCGTCGGCTACGGCATCCAGGCGCCCGAGTACCAGTGGGACGACTTCAAGGGCCAGGACCTCAAGGGCAAGGTCCTGCTGATGCTCAACAACGACCCCGACTGGGACGACAACCTCTTCGCCGGCAAGCGCCGGCTCTACTACGGCCGCTGGAC
>DATNCU010000594.1:0-2957 GCA_035607145.1 Thermoanaerobaculia bacterium | reverse complement strand
CGAGCTGCGTCTTGCCGCCGGCGCGGAAGGGAGTCGGCGCTACCGGCACCTCGAGGTCGACAGGGAACATCCGTGCCGTCCGCACCGCGGGCGCCGCGGCCGCGGTCGCCGCCTGGCTGAAGACGCGATGGCTGTGATTCTTGAAGCCGCTGTTGTCGAGGTCCTGCTCGACCGTGAGCGTGCTGCCGTCGGGCGAGAGCTCCCACTGGCGGACGATGTCGAGGGTCATCGGGCCGTTCGGGCCCTCCCCCTCGACGTGGTCCTTCACCTCGATGGTGCGTTCGCCGCTCCAGCGCGCCGTGCGCTTCGACACCTTGGCGTCGATGCCCGGGAACTGCGCCGGGACGTCCTGCTCGCCGGCGCCCAGCGCGTAGACGTCGTCGACGATGCGGTCGGCGTTGTCGGTGACGAGCGTGGTGGCGACCTTCAGCATGTCGGCGTCCTGCGTCACCACCAGGCCCTGCTCGAAGCCCGGCGGCAGCCCCGTCGAGCGCGCGGCGTCGAGCGACCAGCGCCCGCTGAAATCGACGCGGGCGCACAGCGGCGCCGCCGCGAACAGCAACAGGACCGTGCAGAGCTTCCTCATCGGCGTGTCTCCTCTCGGTGGCGGCAGGGCTCGCCCGCCGCTCCCGTCACCGTACGCGCCGCTCGCGACGCTGTCTTGAAACCCGCATCAAAGCGACTCGTACAACCTCGCTGAGAGCGCTTGCATGAGCTTTCAATTCGACGACTTCGTCCTCGACGAGGAGCGGCGCACGCTCCGGCGGGCCGGCCGGCCCGTGGCGCTCACTCCCAAGGCGCTCGACACCCTCCTCGCGCTCGTCCGCCGCAGCGGCCGCTTGGTGGCGAAGGACGAGCTCCTCCAGGCGGTGTGGCCCGACACCTTTATCGAAGAGGCGACGCTGGCGCAGAACGTCTTCACGGTGCGCAAGGCGCTGGGCGCTCGCGCCGGTGGCGGCGCCTACATCGAGACGGTGCCGCGTCACGGCTATCGGTTCGCCGCCGAGGTGCGGCCGCTCGAAGCGGTGCCGGAGCCCTTCGCGGCCGAGCCGTCGGCGGCGCAGGTTCCCGCGGACCGCCTCCCGCGGTTGTCCATGCGGCTCTCGATGCGTCGGTGGCCGGCGGTCTCTGCGGCCCTGCTGGTGCCGATCGCCGCCGCCGTGGTGCTGGCTGCCGGCGCCCGCCGGCGGCCCGAGCCGGCGCCCGGTCACGTCACCCCACACCTGATGCCGCTGCTCATCGAGCGCGTCGAGCGGCTGACCGCCGACGGCGGCGCGCGGCACGCCGCGGTATCGGGGAGCGGCGCCTACGTCGCCTTCGTGCGCGAAGAGACGGATGGCCGACAAGGTCTGTGGCTGCGCCAGACGCATTCAGGGACCCTGAGCCAGGCGAGCGCGGCCGTCCCCGTCGTGCCGGCGGCGGCGTGGCGTTTCGGTGGCGTCGCCTTCGCGCCGGGCGACCGCACCCTCCTCTACGTCGCCTACCCGGACGGGGAGGCGATCGGCGGCCTCTTCGAGGTGCCGGTGCTCGGCGGCATGCCGCGGCGGCTGCTGCTCGACGCCGACAGCGCTCCTGCCGTCTCCGCGGACGGGACGCGCCTCGCGTTCGTGCGCAACGAGCCCGCGGCCCGCGCCTCGGCGCTGATGGTCGCCGATCGCGACGGCAGCCACGCCCGGGTGGTGGCACGCCGCCGCGGCCGCGAGTCCTTTGCCACTGAGGGAGTCGCCTGGTCGCCTGACGGGGCCACCATCGCCTGCGCGGTGCGCGGCGCCAACGCGGCGGGGCGTTTCATGACCGTCGTCGGGGTGTCGGCGCACGACGGCCGGCAGCGCCCGCTCACCGCCCACCGCTGGGCGGAGGTTGGACAGATCGCCTGGCTGCCCCGCGTCGGGTTGGTGATCGACGCCTGGGACCCGCGCTCGTCAGCACTCTCCCGGACGTTGTGGGAGGTGGCGATCCCGAGCGGCGCCGTGTCGCCGCTGACCCACGACCTCGGCGACTACGCCGGTGTGAGCGCCGCCGGCGACGGCAGGACGCTGGTCAGCGTGCAGACGACCTCGCGGAGCGCCCTCTGGGTCGCCCCGCTCGCGGCGCCGCAGCGGGCGGTGCGCATCAGTCGCGGCGGCGGCGACCCGCATGGCGGCTCGCTCGGCGTGGCCTGGACGCCGGACGGCCGCATCCTCTACGGCTCGGTGGCGAGCGGCAACGTCGACCTCTGGCTCGTCGGCGCCGACGGTACCGGTCGCCGCCAGCTCACCGCCGATCCCGCGCCCGACTACAAGCCGACCGCCGCCCCCGACGGACGCTCGGTGGTGTTCACATCCTGGCGCGGCGGCGAGTCTCACGTCTGGGACCTCGACCTCGAAAGCGGCGAGCAGCGTCAGCTCACGTACGGCCGCGCCGACAACTATCCGCAGGTGAGCCGCGACGGCCGCTCGCTGATCTTCGTGTCGGTGGCGGCCGACGGCCGCCCGCGGCTCTGGCGCGCCGGCCGCGACGGCAGCGCTGCGGTGATGCTCGGGCCGCATTCGGCATCGCTGCCGGCGCTCTCCCCCGACGGCAGGTCCGTGGCGGCGTTCCAGCGCGAGCGCGGCGACGTGCCGATGCAGCTCGGCGTCCTGGCGCTCGACGGCAGCGCGCCGCCGCGGCTCTTCATGCTGCCACCGACCGTCTTCGTGCCCGCCGGCCTGCAGTGGACGCCGGACGGCCGCGGTGTCGTCTACGTCGACACGCGCGGCGAGCTCTCCGCGCTCGTCCGCCAGCCGCTCGACGGCGGACCGCCCGAGCCGCTCGCCAACTTCGCCGGCCAGCGTATCTTTCGCTTTGCCATCTCGCCGCGCGGCGAGCTGGTCTGCGAGCGCGGCAACGAAGTCGACGACGTCGTGCTGCTCAGCGCCCGCGATCCCGACGCGAGCGCCGCGGCGCTCTGACCGCTCACCTCGAACAGGAGGACTCAT
>DATNCU010000565.1:0-2639 GCA_035607145.1 Thermoanaerobaculia bacterium | reverse complement strand
GCATGGCGTTGGTGGCGCCGACGTTGCCGCTGCCCACTTGGCGGATGTCCTGGCCGGTCTTCCAGCGCACGAGCACCCAGCTCCAAGGGATGGCGCCCACCAGGTAGGCGCCGACCAGGAGCGCCACCCATGCGATCACGCCGGTTCCACCGTGCGCAGCGGGAAGCGATCGAGCACCTGGTACTGCGCGCCGCGCGGCGACAGCCGGCTGCGGTAGAGCACCCCCTCGGAGGCGACGAACTCCTCGCCCCACGACCCCTGCACCTCGGGCTGGAAGCGCTCGACCTGCGCCCGCGGCCAGGTGGGGTTGCAGCGCGTCAGCGTGACGTGCGGGTGGAACGGCCGCTTCTCCGGCTCCCACTCGAGCACGCTCGCCGCCGCGTCGGCGACGTCGTGCTGCAGCGGCAGCAGCTCCGCCGGCCCGCGCACTCCCACCCAGGCGACGCGCGCCGGCCGCCCCTGCGGGAAGGTACCGCCGCCGTGCAGGCGAAGCGGCAGCGCGGGGTAGCGCCAGAAGACGTCGCGCAGCGCCGCGGTGAGCGGTGCCACCTTCGCCTCCGGCTGGTGGCCGAGGAAGGCCAGCGTCAGGTGCGCGTTGTCGGGGTCCACCCAGCGCGCCTGCGGCAGCAACGAGCGCAGCCGCCCCAGCCGGCGGCGCATGGCGACGCGCACCTCGTCGGAGAGCGCGAAGGCGACGAAGAGGCGCAGCGCGCCGCCGGGGATAGCGGCGTCGTCGCCCTCGTCACGGCTGCGCTGCCGGTCCTCGCCCCGCGCACGAACCCGCGTGGTCACCGGCCCGCCGCCTCCAGGCGCGGCGCCGCTTGGTCGACTGAGGCCGCGCAGCGGCGCAGCAACTCGCGGCGCAGCAGCTCGAGCGCGAGCTGGCTGGTCTGCCAGCGCACGCGCTCGCGGTCGCCGGGGAAGCGCGCCAGGCGGTTCACGAGGTCGCCGTCCGGCCCGGCGAGCGCGACGTGCACGGTGCCCACCGGCTTGGCGTCGCTGCCGCCGCCCGGCCCGGCGACGCCGGTGACGCCGATGCCGAAGGTCGCGCCGAGGCGCCGGCGCGCGCCGGCGGCCAGCGCGCGCGCCACCGGCTCGCTCACCGCGCCGTGCTCGCGCAGCAGGGCAGCCGGCACGTCGAGCAGCGACTGCTTGGCGTCGTTGGAGTAGGCGACGACGCCGCCGAGCACGTAGTCGCTGCTGCCGGCGACCGCGGTGAGCCGCGCCGCCAGCAGCCCGCCGGTGCACGACTCGCCGGTGGCGACGGTGGCGGCCGCCTCGCGCAGCAGCCGCCCCACCACCGCCTCCAGCTCCTCGTCGCCTTCGCCGAACACCGCGTCGCCGAGCAGCCCGCGCAGCCGCACGCCGGCGCGCGCGAGCTCTTGTTCGCAAGCCGCGGCGGCGCCGCGCGCCGTCACCTCGACGCGGATCTCGCCCGGCTTGGCGAGCACCGTGACGCGCTCGCGGCCGAGCTCCTCGTAGGCGGGCGCGATGCGCTCCTCCACTTCCGACTCGGGGACGCACGCCACCTTGAGCACCAGCGTCGCGGTGCCCTCACCGCCGGTGCGCGCCGCGAGCCACGGCGCCACCTGCTCGGCGAGCATCGGCTCGAGCTCGCGCGGCGGCCCCGGCAGCAGGAAGATCGTCGTGCCGCGTTCCTCGAGCCGCTGCCCGGGCGCCGTGCCGCGGGCGTTGGCGAGCAGCTCGGCGCCGTCGATGCGCTGCGCCTGGCGCACGTTGACCTCGGGCATGCGGCGGCCGATGCGGCGGAACTTCTCCTCGATGTCGGCGACCACCGCCGGCTCGAAGACGAGGCCGCGCCCGCAGGCGCGCGCCACCGCCTCGCGGGTGACGTCGTCGGCGGTGGGGCCGAGGCCGCCGCAGACGAGCACCAGCTCGTGAGCGCCGAGCAGCGAGCGCAGCTCGCCCGCGAGCTCGTCCTCGTCGTCGCCCACCACCGCCTTGCGGCGCAGCTCGACGCCGTGGCGGCGGAGCAGCGCGGTGGTGGTGAGCGCGTTGGTGTCGAGCCGTTCGGTGCCCAGCAACTCGGTGCCTACGGCGATCCACGCGGCCCGCATCGCGAGCGATCATAACGTCGGCAAACCGTGTCAGTTCTTTGTTTGACGCTCCGTCGCGGCCCTTGCTAGACTCCCCGCCTCCCGGAGATAAGCAGCCGATGATCAAAGCGGACATCGTCAACCGCGTCGCCGACTCGTGCGAGATCCCTCGAATCAAGGCGGCCGAGGCGGTCGACACCATCCTCGACGCGATCAAGGACGCGCTGACCGGTGGCAAGCGCATCGAGCTGCGTGGATTCGGCGTCTTCCAGGTGCGCAACCGCAAGCGCGGCGTAGGGCGCAACCCGAAGACGGGCGTGGAAGTGGCGATCTCTCCCGGCAAGACGGTCCGCTTCAAGCCCGGCAAAGAGCTGAAGGCGCTGTAGAGTCGCCGCCCGTTTGGCGCGTTCCGGCGGTGCCGGCGCGCGCGCAGGAGCGACATGCAGCCATCCTCCGATTGGAGCGCACCGGGGCCTCGTCCCGCCGAGGACCCGCACGTCGAATTTCCTGTCGCGGCTCCGACGCGTCCTTCGCCGCCGGCGAGACCGCGTTGGCTGGTGGCGGTGATCCTCTTCGTCGCCA
>DATNCU010000562.1:0-17268 GCA_035607145.1 Thermoanaerobaculia bacterium | reverse complement strand
TGCAGCTTCTTGGCGATCTCGCGGCCGAGCATTCCGGCGCCGACGACGAGGATGCGCTGCTGGCTGTGACCCAGGAGCGCGCGCCGCTGCAACGCCCAGCGCACGGTCATGCGCGCGGTGGCGACGAACAGCAGGTCGAGGGCCGCGAAGAGGCCCATGAACCAGCGGCTGTAGGTGAAGGTGTAGATGCTGCCGGGCTCGAGAGGCGGCCGGTACCAGGCGGTGAAGGTGGCGAGGAAGATCGCCGCCAACAGCACCGCCACCACTACCGTGAGCACCTCGTCGACGCGGCTGCGGCCGCGGCGGATCTGGTAGAGGCCGTGGAAGTAGAAGACGATCGGCCAGATCAGCAGCACCGCCGGCAACAGCTCGAGGTAGCGCTGGAACTCCGGCACGCCGTGCTTGATCGGCACCACCGGGTTCTCGAAGCGCGCGTACCAGGCGATGAAGAAGGCGAAGAGAGTCGCGCCGAGATCCGCCGCTAGATAGAGCGCGGCGCGGGCGCGATGCCGACGTTGGATCAACGAATCCCCTCCGCAAGAGCAGCCGGAGCGGCGAGCAGCTTCTGCAGCCCGGCGACGAAGCGCTCGGGAGCGAAGCCTTCCGCCCGGCGACGCAGGTTCAACAGATTGAAGCGGATCCGTTCAAATTTGTCAATGGCCGCGGCCAGCGCTCCGGGGTCGCCGGCCGGGCGGTAGAGGACGCCGTGCTCGCCGTCGACGACGATGTCGCGCACCCCGCCGCTGCCGAGGGCGACCACGGGGGTGCCGCAGGCGAGCGCCTCGACGGCGGAGATGCCGAAGTCCTCGACCCCCGGCTGTACGAGGCAGCGGGCGCCGCGGTAGAGCTCTCGCAGCTCCTCGCCGTCGACCCGGCCGAGCACCTGGACGTCGCCGGCGCCGGTTGCGAGGCGGCGTTCCTCGGGGCCGCCGCCGACGATCCGTAGCGGGATGCCGAGCTTGGCGCAGGCGGCGACGGCGAGGTCGAGGCGCTTGTAGGGCACCGCGGCGGCCACGGCGAGGGCGTACTTGCGCCGGTCGCGGTCGTATTCGTCGCTCGCCGGCGTGAAGAAGTCGACGTCCACCGGCGGCGCCAGCACGTCGGCGTCGCGGCCGTAGTAGCGGCGGATGCGCGCGGCGACGAAGCGCGAGTTGGCGATGAAGCGGTCGACCCGCGGAGCGGTCCCGGCGTCCCACGTGCGCAGCGCCGCGAGCACCAGCGCGCGCGCGAGCGAGATCGGCCCGCGCCCCGGCGGGAAGTAGGCGTGCCGTTGGTCCCACGCGTAGCGCATGGGCGTGTGGCAGTAGCAGACGTGGTAGGCGTGCGGTCCGGGGATGGCGCCCTTCGCCACGCAGTGGCTGCTGCTGATCAGCAGGTCGTAGCCGTCGAGGTCGAAGCTCTCGATGGCGGTGGGGAAGAGCGGCAGGTAGCGGCGGTAGTGGCGGCGCACGGCCGGCGCGCGCTGCAGGAAGCTGGTGTGGATGGGGTGGCTCTCGAGCGCCGGCGAGACGCTGCCGGGGAAGTGGAAGAGCGTGTAGATCGGCGACTGCGGGTGGAGCGCGGCGATCGCCTCGAGCACCTTCTCGCCGCCGCGCATGCCGGTGAGCCAGTCGTGAATGAGGGCGACGTTGGGCGCACCGTCGCGCGCGCGAATCGTCGCGACGCTCACGAGCGCGGAGTCCCGCCGCCGTCCGGCGGGGGCGAGGGCGGCGCCGGCGGCCGCGGCGTGATCTTGAAGGTGCCGCTGGGGGACTTCTCGAGCTTGGGCACCGGCCAGGTGCCCGAGGCGCTGAGGCTGGCGATGGGCGTGCCTTCGAGCACGCTCTTGTATACGGCGAGCGTGCGGCGCGCCGTCCGCTCCCAGGAGAACTCGCGCGCCCGACGCAGGCCCAGCTCGGCGAGCGAGGCGCGGTGGTGCTCGTCGGCCATCAGCTGCGCGATGGCGCGCGCCAGCGCCTCGACCTCGAGCGGGTTGACGAGGTGCGCGTACCCCTCGCCGATCTCGCGCAGCGCCGAGGTGTTGGAGGTGATCACCGGCACGCCCGAGGCCATCGCCTCGATCACCGGCAGCCCGAAGCCTTCGTAGAGCGTCGGATAGAGGAACAGCGTGGCGCCCTGGTAGATCGCTGGCAGCGCCTCGTCGGGCACCTGGCCGAGCAGGCGGATGCGGTCGGCGACGCCGGCGGCCTCGGCGCGCTGGCGCGTGCGCAGGTCGGCCTCCGGGTTGCCACCCACGCAGACGAGGTCGCCCTCGAAGGCGTGGATCCCCTGCGCCTTGGCGTAGGCCTGGATGACGTTGTCGAGGTTCTTGTGCGGCTTCGGGTTGCCGACGAAGAGCAGGTAGGGCGAGGCGATGCCGAGCTGCCGCTGCCAGCGCGCGAGGTCCTCGGGCGAGAGCCGCCCGTGGAAGACGGCGTCGACGCCGTTGAAGACCACCTCGATGTTGCGGCCGTCGGCGTCGAAGAAGCGCAGCAGGTCCGAGCGCGTGTTCTGCGACACCGCGATGACGCGGTCCGAGCGCGACAGCGTGCGGCGGATCATCCGCTGGGCGTAGAAGAACGCCAGCCGCGAGGGCAGGAACTCGGGGTAGAGCAGATGGATGATGTCGTGGATGGTGACCACCGTCTTGCAGGGCACCACCAGCGGCAGCACGTAGTGCGTGGCGTGGTAGAGGTCGAGCTTGATACGCCACAGCCGCCAGGAGAGCGCGAACAGCTCGCGCACGCTGTAGACCTTCGAGCCTTCGGGCAACAGCCGGAAGTTGGCGGGCAAACCGGCGAGCGCCTCCGGGCCGTTGGGCCCGACGAGCAGCACGTACTCGTTCTCCTGGTCGAGCTGCGCCAGCCCGCGCACCAGGTTGCGGATGTAGGTGCCGATCCCGAAGTCGCGGATCTTGCGCGCGTCGATGCCGATCACTGCCATGGGATGGACCTACGGCTGTGTGCCGGCATCGACGCGAAAGGAACGAAACCAGGGTCGATGCCGATGACGGCCATGGCTTAGGCGAGCGCCTCCAGCAGTGCCGTCTCGAGCTGCTCGGCGCTGCGCTCCCACGAGAAGCGTGCCGCCTGCCGCGGGCCGCGGCTGGCGAGGTCGGCGGCGAGGCCCGGCTCCTGGAGCACGCGCCGCATCGCCTCGGCGAGGTCGCCGGGGTCGTGCGGGTCGACGAGGAGCGCCGCATCGCCCACCACCTCCGGCAGGCTGCTGGTGTTAGTGACGACCGTCGGCACGCCGCAGGCGAGCGCCTCGGCGGCCGGCAGCCCGAAACCTTCGTAGAGGCTCGGATAGACGAAGCAGCGCGCCGCCTGCAGCACGCGCAGGTGCTCGTCGTCGGCGAGCCGGCCGAGCAGGTGGACGCCTTCCGCGGCGAGCGCTTCGAGCCGCGCGTGGAGCGCGCGGCTCTTCCAGCCGTAGCCGCCGACGAGGACGAGCGGCGGCACGTCGCCGTGCTCCTCCCGGAGCGCCAGCCAGGCGTCGACGAGGAGCTCGACGTTCTTGCGCGGCTCCAGCGTGCCGACGTAGAGCACGTAGCCGTCGGGGCAGTCGAGCTCCCGGCGGGTGGCCGCGACCTGCTCGGCGCTCGCCGGCCGGAAGCGGGAGGCGACGCCGCCCGTGATGACGCTCAGGCGGGGAGCGACCTCGGGGAAGAACTGGCGTATGTCGGCGGCTGTCGCCTCGGACACCGCAACGATCCGCCGCGCCCGCGCCAGGCTGCGGCCGAGCAGCGGGACCTGCGTGATCTGTACCTTCAGGCGGTGGGTCTCGGGCAGCAGCAGGGTGGTGAGGTCGTGCACGGTCACCACCGCCGGCGTGTCGCCGAGCAGCGGCAGCGTCTGCAGCGGCGACCAGAAGACGTCGACGTCGCCGCGCGCGAGCCGCCGTGGCAGCCGCAGCTGTTGCCAGAGGACACCGTACGGCGCTGACTGCGCCTCGAAGGCGATGCCGTGCTCGCGCATCCAACCGTCGTGGCGCGGCGCGCGGTGGGCCATGGTGACGATGTCGAACGATCCGCGGCGCGCGAGCTCCTCGAGCAGCGCGCGGGTGTAGACGCCGATGCCGGTGAGCTCGCCGAGGGCGGCTCGCAGGTCCACGCCGAGGCGTGGTTTTCGAGTGGACGCGGCGCGGGCGGAAGAGGAATGCGCGGCCGCGGTGGCGTTGGCGTCATCGGCGGGACCGCTGTTCTGCATGTTCTGAATGACGAAGTGGTGCTCACGGGGTCGCCGCGGGTGCGGCGACCTCGGCGGTGCCGCTTCTAGATGTCCCGGAGATTGGCGCCGCGGCCGGCGGCGCCGGACCGGAGGGCGCCTCGATCGGCGATGGGGCCGGCGCCTCCGGCGGCAAGACGGCCGGCAGTATATCCGCCGCGTCGCGGCCCTCCCGTGCGGCGGCAGATCGCCAGACCTCGACGTGCGCGGCGGCGGCGCGGCGCCAGTCGAACCGGTCGGCGCGCGCACGGCCGCGAGCGGCGAGGTCGGCGCGCAGCGTTGCGTCGCCGAGCACACGAAGCAGCGCGGCGGTCCAGGCGTCGACGTCGCTGGCGGGGGCGAAGAGCGCTGCGTCGCCGGCGACCTCGCGCAGCACCGGCAGGTCGCTGGCGACGACGGGCGTGCCGGCCGCGAAAGCCTCGACCACCGGCAGCCCGAAGCCTTCGTAGAGCGACGGCAGCGCGAGCAGCGTGGCGCCGCGGTAGAGCGCCGCGAGCCCCGCGGGCGGCACGTAGCCGAGGTGCACGAGCCAGCCGCCCGCGACGCCGCGGTTCACCGCAGCCGTGAGGTCGCCCGCGTGCCAACCCCAGCGGCCGCAGAGGACGAGCGGCGGCGTTTTCGCCGAGCGGCGGTGCAGGCGCTCCCAGGCGGCGAGCAGCAGCGGCAGGTTCTTGCGCGGCTCGAGCGTGCCGACGTAGAGCCCGTACTCGGGCGGCGTGCCGGGCGGCAACTCGCCTGCGGTCAACGTCGCGAGCTGTCCGGGCCCGTGGTGGATCGCACGCACCCGCGCCGGCGCGACGCCTCGGGCGATCAGCTCGTCGCGTACGGCCGCGCTCGGCGTCACCAGAGAGGCGGTGGTGAGCAGCGTGCGCTCCAGCTCCTGCGCCAGCGCCGTCGCCGTGTCGGGCCGTGCCGCCTCCGGCAGGCGCTGCAGCGTGAGGTCGTGTACGGTGGCGACGCGCGCGCCGCCGGCGAAGCGGAAGGTGCGCGGCGCGATGAAGTTGGGAGCGAAGAGCACGCGGTTGCCGTCGGCGGCGACGAGCAGCGGTGCGAGCTTGCGAAGGAGCTGCCGTGCCCGCCACGGCGGCACCACCAAGCCGTCCGGCGCGTCGTACACGACACGCTCGATGGCGGCGCCCGCGGGCATCTCGACCACGGGCCGCGGCGCGCCGGCGTCGCCCTCGACGAGGCTCTGGCCGTAGAGTCGCAGCCGCACGTCGACGGCGCTGGCGAGGTGGAGCAGCAGCTGGTGCACGTACCAGCCGACGCCGGTGAGCGGCTCGTAGAGCGAGTTGACGTCGACGCCGACGGTGAGCCGCGGCTCGCGCCGCCGCCGGCGCACGTCGGCGACGATCGCCGCGAGCCACGCGAAGGTGCGCCGCCAGCGCCGCGGCGAGCCGAAGCGCCGCACCGCGACCACCCATTTGTCGATAGCGGACGCGCCACGCTCCGCCGGCGGCGCGGGCGGCGCCGCGGGCTCTTCGGAGGGGGGCGAAGGTGTCATCCGCGGAGCCCAGAGTGTATCGTGCAGGCCCATGCAGGACGGGCCGGGGAGCGACGCCGCGCCGGCGGCCGGCGACGACGAGCGCGAGCGCGTCGCGGCCGTGCTCGACCAGCTGCGCGCGGGCGTGCGCCAGCGGCGCGCCGAGCTCGCCACGCTGAGTGCCTCGGGCGCCGCCACCGCCACCGGCGACGGCCTCGACGCCGAGCTCTCGGGCAAGCTGCTGCAGGTGCGGCAGAGCGAGTACGTGCGCGAGCCGGTGCCCACCTCGCACCGCCCCGGCCTCGGCCGCTGGATCGTGCTCGCCAGGAAGGCCGGCTACAAGGTCTTCGGCAAGTGGCTGGTGCGGCCGCTGCTCGAGCAGCAGAACGCCCACAACGCGGCGAGCGCGGCGCTGCTGCAGGAGCTCGCGGAGAGCGAGGCGCGTCTCGCGCGACAGGTGCGCGAGCTGACGGTGCGGCTCGAGGCGCTCGAGCGTGCGAAGGCGCGGCCACCCGACGCGGGGAACGCTTGATCGACGGCCCGATCGAGGGAAAGGGGCGGCGAGTCGTCATCTGCGCCACGCAGGTGCCGTTCGCCTGGGGCGGCGCCGAGATCCTCGTCGAGTGCCTGTGCGACCAGCTGCGTGCGCGCGGTTTCGACGCGGAAGTGGTGACGCTACCCTTCCAGTGGCCGCAGCGCGTCGACCTCGCGAAGTCGGGCCTCGCCTGGCGGCTGCTCGATCTGCGCCAGGTCGGCGGCAAGCGCGTCGACCTCGTCGTCGGCACGCGCTTCCCCTCATACCTGGTGCGCCACCCCAACAAGGTGGTTTGGCTCATCCACCAGTTGCGTCAGGTCTACGACCTGCTCGGCACGCCATACAGCGACTTCGCGGAAGACGACGAGCGCGACGCGCGCGCCATCGCCATGGTGCGGGCGATGGATCGCCGCGGCCTCGGCGAGGCGCGCCGCGTCTTCACCATCTCCGGTAACGTCGCCGAGCGCTTGCAGCGACACAACGGCATCGCCGCAAGCGTGCTCTACCCGCCGCCGCGGCTCGACGGGCGGCTGCGCGAGGGGCCGTTCGGCGACGCGGTGTTCACCATCGGTCGCCTCGACGAGATCAAGCGCGTCGACCTCCTGGTGCGGGCGCTGAAGCACACCGAGCACCCGGTGCGCGCGCGCATCGCCGGCACCGGCCCGCAGCTCGAGACGCTCGCCGCGCTGGCCGCGAAGCTGGGCGTCGCCGAGCGCGTCGACTTCCTTGGCTTCGTCGCCGACGAGCAGGTGGTGGAGGAGTACGCGGCGTGCCTCGCCGCCTTCTACGCGCCCTACGACGAGGACTACGGCTTCGTCACCGTCGAAGCGTTCCAGGCCGGCAAGCCGATGGTGACCACCGCGGATGCGGGCGGCATCCTCGAGCTGGTCGAGGATGGCACCAACGGCTTCGTCTGCGCCCCCGAGCCGCGCGCGATCGCGGCGCGCCTCGACCAGCTGTGGTCCGATCGCGAGCGAGCGCGGCGGATGGGGGAGGCGGGACGGGAGCGAGTGCGCGAGATCGCCTGGGACACCGTGATCGAGCAGCTCACCGCGAGCGCCTAGCCAGACGTCATCGCGAGGAGCGCAGCGACGAAGCGATCTCGATCTCGAACGATCACGACCACCGATGCGCATCGCCTACCTGAGCCCGCTGCCGCCGCAGACCTCCGGCATCGCCGACTACTCGGCGGAGCTGCTGCCGCCGCTCTCGCGGCACCTCGAGGTCGAGCTCGTGGTCGAGGACGGCGCCGCCGTTGCATCCGAGATCACCGCGGCATTCGCGACGCATCCGCCACGTCGCTTCCCCGAGCTGTTGGCGAGTGGCCGTTTCGACGCCGCGCTCTACCACCTCGGCAACAACCGCGATTACCACGCCGGGATCTACCGCCGGCTGCTGGCGCATCCGCCGGGCGGTGCACCGGCGGTGCTCGTCCTCCACGAGTACGTCGTGCACCACCTCGTCCGCGACGTGACGCTGCACGCCGGTGACCCCGACGGCTACGTCGAGGCGATGCGTTGGTGCTACGGCAGGAGCGGTGAGGCGGTGGCGCGGCGCGGAGTCGCGACCGGCGTGCCGCTCGACCCGTTCCGTTATCCGCTCTTCGAGCGCGCTGTGGATGCGGCTGCCGGAATCATCGTGCACAACCGCACCACGGCGGAGCGCGTTCTGGCGAGCCGCCCCGGCGCACGCGTTGGATTGGTGCAACATCATTTGAGCCTCGCCGGCCTTCCCGCGATCGGCCGCGACGAGGCGCGGCAACGGCTCGGCATCGCCGCAGACGACTTCGTCGTCGCCACCTTCGGCTTCCTCACCGAGGCCAAGCGGCTGCCGGTGTTGCTGCGCGCCTTCGCGCGGCTGCGCGGCGAGCTGGCGGCCCAGCGCGCCGCGCGCACACGGTTGCTACTCGTCGGCGAAGTGTCGCCTCATTACGATTTCGACGGCGTGGCCACGCCCGAGCTGCGTGCCGGCGTCGAGGTCACCGGCCGGCTCGGACTCGACCGCTTCCTCCTCCATATGGCGGCCTGCGACGTGGCGGTGAACTTGCGTCACCCGACGGCCGGAGAGACCTCGGGCACGCTGGTGCGGCTGCTCGGGCTCGGCAAGCCGGTGATCGTCACGCGCGCCGGCGCCTTTGCCGAGATCCCCGACGGCTGCTGCGCCAAGGTCGACCTCGACGAGGACGAGGAGGAGCTGCTGGTGGCGACGTTGCGGGCGCTCGTCAACGACCCGGCGCTGCGGCAGGCGATGGGCGACAACGCGCGACGGTACGCTGGGGCGCATACACCGGAGACTTCGGCGGCGGCGTACGCGGAGGTGGTGCGGCGCGCGGTGGAGGAGCGCTGGCGGCCGGCGCCCTGCCCGCCGCCGCTCGCGCCTTACGCGGCGCACGACCTCTTCGCGGAGCTGGTGCGCGACGCGAGCGCCGATCTCGCCGACCTCGGCATTGGCGAGACCGACGGAGGCGTTCTCGCGCCGGTCGCACAGGCGCTGGTGGAGCTCGACCTCGACCGCGCCGCGCGAGGTACATCGAGTTGACCGACCCGCACGCGCCGGCGTTGTCGCCTCGCCGTGACGACGAGGCGTCATCGCGAGCGGAGGCGACCGATCTCTACGACCGGCACATCCCGAGCGCCGATCGCGACGGGCGCGGGCGTTGGCGGCCCGGCCGCCGTGGCGGTTGCCTGCTGCTGCTCGCCGCCCTCGCCATCGCCGGCGCGGGTCACTGGGCCTGGTGGTACCGCGACCGCGCGCACGAGATGGCGCCGTCGAAGTCGCGGCTGCTCGGCGAGGCGACGCTGCCGGTGCGGCTCTGGTTGCCGTATCCGCACCAGAACCTCGGCGCCTTGGGCAAGGCGGTCGAGCACCCGCGCGAGGTGCTTGCCGCCGCTTCGCGGCTCGCCGGCCTGCCCGAGCCCGCCATCCCGCAGCTCGGCGCCTTCGGCATCCCCGCCGCGCGCGAGTTGCTCGTCGAAGCGAGCCGCGACGGACGCACCGTGCGCGCCGCGATCCGCCTATATCCGGCGACCGCTGTGCTCATTCGCATTGCCGGCACTGTGGCGCGCAACCGGTGGCTCGCCGGCGGCGAGGTGAAAGTGAACGGCGCGCCCGCCGAGGTGAGGTGGGATGGGTTGATGTGGCGCCTGCGGTCGATGGCGGCAGAAAGTGCGACGAATGGTGGCGCGGCCGCGACGGCCGGCGAGGACCACGGGGCCGGTGCCACGCGCGCGCCGTCCGCAGGCACGGCCAGGACCGCGCCTCACCTCCCGCCTGACGACTCCCGCCCCGCTCTCGCTCTCATCGAGCTGACCGAGCCCGTGCCACCGCTCGCCGCGGGCACCTACCCGCTGCGCCGCGAAGGCGACGACCTCGCGCTACGAATCGGCGCGCCGCTCCCCGACCCGCCGAATGCCGGCCCGCCACCACGCGTGATGCTCGTCTGGCTGCAACGCCGTGCCGAGCGCTCCGAGGCCCTGCTGATGATCGAGGCGGACCGCCAGGGCCTTCTCGCCGGTCTGCCGGCAGCGGCAGCCTGGGCGCAACCCTCCGGAGCGGTGGACGTGCTGCCCGGCGGCCACCTGCTCCGCCAGCTTGCGGGCGTGCGGCCGGCCGCTTTCGGCGGCGGCGAGCTCGCGGCGAGCGAGTCGTCCGCCGCCGCCCGCGCCCGCGAGCTCGCCTCGACCTGGCTGCCGCTCGCCAGCGGCCGCAGCTTCCCGCCTCTCGCCCTCGGCGGCTGGCTCGCCATCGCTCCCGCCGCCGAGCAGACCGAGCGGATCCACGAGCTGCTCGAAGAGATCCCCATCCTCGGCGCCGCCGAGGCCCAACGCTGGGGCGACGTCGCTACCGTGCTCCGCGCCGCGCACGGCTACCGCACCCTCTCCTGCTGGCTCGCCGAGGACGGCAGCGCTGGCGAGCTGCGGTTGCACCGCTGACTTCGTATCGGCCGCTCGCGGATCAACGGCCGCCCCTCGCATCGGGGCCGCTAGGCTGGCATACGCTACACGCGCCTCTGCCCGCTCGCGAACCCGTGCCCCAATTGGAGGTCTCGATGACTGCACGACGCTCCATCCTCGCGCTGGCGATCGTCCTCGCGCTCGTCGCTTCGCTGCCGGCTAAGGCCGCGGCCGCAGAAGTGCCGACGCCAGAGAGCTTCCTCGGCTTCACTCCCGGCGCCGATCGCCAGCTCGCGTCGTGGCCGCAGGTGCTCGCGTATCTGAAGGCCGTCGACGCCGCCTCCGACCGCGTCACCATCGAGCTCGCCGGCAAGTCGACGCTGGGCAACGACATGCCGGTGGTCATCCTCACCTCCGCCGCCAACCAGGGTCGGCTCGACCGTTACCGCGAGATCGCGCGCCGGCTCGCCTTCCCGGCCGGTCTCAGCGATGCCGAGACGAAGAGCCTGATCGACGAGGGCAAGGTCATCGCGCTCGTCAGCTGCTTCATCCATTCGACGGAGGTGGGCTCGACGCAGATGGCGCTCTCGTTCGTGCACGAGTACGCGACCACCACCGATCCCGACAAGCTAGCATGGATGGACGACGTGGTCCTGCTCATCATGCCGTCGATCAACCCCGACGGCCAGGTGATCGTTCGCGACTGGTACGAGAAGAACAAGGGGACGCCGTACGAGGGCGGGCCGCTGCCCTGGCTCTACCACCACTACGTCGGGCACGACGACAACCGCGACTTCTACATGCTGACGCAGAAGGAGACGCAGGTCGTCAACGACGTGCTCTACCGGCGCTGGTTCCCGCAGGCCTTCCTCGACGAGCACCAGATGGGGAGCACCGGCCCGCGCATGTTCGTGCCGCCGCAGGCCGACCCGCTGGCGCCCGAGGTGCACTCGCTGATCTTCCGGCAGGCCGACCTGCTCGGCACCAACATGGCGCGCCGTCTCGAGGAGGCCGGCAAGCTCGGCGTCGGCCACGACATGATCTTCGACTCCTACTGGCCCGGCGGCACCCGCAACACGGCGTGGTGGAAGAACGTCACCGGCCTGCTCACCGAGGTGGCGAGCGCGCGCATCGCGACGCCGATCTACGTCGAGCCGGGCGAGCTCGAGGGCGGCGAGAAGGGGCTGCCCGAGTACGGCCGGCGCTCCAACTTCCCCTCGCCCTGGCCCGGCGGCTGGTGGCGCCTCGCCGACATCGTCGAGTACGAGCGCATCGCCACCTGGGCGTTCGTCGAGGCGTTGGCGGAGAACCGGCGCGACTTCCTGCGCAACCTCCACCACATGGCCAGCGAGGCGATCGCGGCCGGGCAGACGGAGGCGCCGTACGCGTGGATCGTGCCGCCCGATCAACGCGATCCCACCGCGGCGGCGAAGCTCGTCGACCTGCTGCTGCGCCACGGCGTGACGGTGACGCGCGCCGCGGGGCCGGTAAGGTTGGGCTTCGCGGAGTACCCCGCTGGAACCGTGGTGATCCCGGCGGCGCAGCCCTACCGCGCCTTCCTGCTCACCATGCTGAGGCTGCAGCGCTATCCCGAGGTGCAGGGGAGCAGCGGCGGCGACATCCTCGAGCCATACGACGTCACCTCGTGGTCGCTGCCGATCTCGATGGGGGTCGAGGTGGTGGAGGCTGGGCAACCGCCGGTCGGGGCGCTCGAGACCATCGCGGAGACGCCGTGGCCGGGCGGCGAGGTGCCGGCGGGCGCGGGTGGCTGGCTGGTCTCGCACGCCGCCGACGGCGTCTTCCCGCTGATGAACCGGCTGCTGGCGCGAGGCGCCGAGCTGTGGTGGCTTGCGGCGGCGGACGCGCAGCCGCCGGCGCCTGCAGCAGCGAGCGCACCGGGCGACCTCTGGATCCCATCCGCTGCCGCGACTGCGGCCGAGCTGTCGAAGCTCTCGCGCGAGCTGCACGTGCCGGTGCACGCCATCGACGCCCTGCCGGCCGGCCCGCGCCACGCGGTGCGCGCCGCGCGCGTCGGCCTCTACAAGCCGTGGGTCGCCAGCATGGACGAGGGGTGGACGCGCTGGCTGCTCGAGCAGTACGGATTTCCCTACGTGAACCTCAGTAACGAGGACCTCCGCAGCGGCGCCTTTACCGCCAAGGCCGACGTGCTGCTCGTCCCGGCCATCGACCCTGACATCATCGGCTCCGGGCGCTCCGGCCGCGAGATCACGGCGCGCCTCGCCTCGCCGCTGCCGCCGCAGTACGCGGGCGGGCTCGACAAGGGCGGAGCGCCGCTGTCGCCCAAGCCAGCGAAAGGCGGCGACGCCGGCGGCGCGCGCATCAAGGCGTGGGTGGAGGGCGGCGGCACGGTGGTGGCGCTCGACGAGTCGGCCGACTACTTCATCGAGCTCTTCGGCCTGCCGGTGGTGAACGTGGTGAGCGAGCGCAACGCCAAGATCGAGGCGCCGGGCTCGATGCTGCGTCTTCTCGTCGATCCGACGCAGCCGCTCGCCTACGGCATGAGCAGTGAGGAGGCGGGCTGGTTCGCCGACTCGCCGGCCTTCGAGACGGCGGTGCCCGACCCGCGCTTCGACCGCCGCGTCGTCGTCCGCTACCCCGACGACGAGCGCGACATCCTGGTCAGCGGCTTCCTGCGCGGTGGCGCGGCGCTGGAGAAGAAGGCCGCCGTCGTCGACGTTCGCGTCGGCAAGGGCCACGTGGTGCTCATCGGCTTCCGCCCGCAGCACCGGGCGCAGACCCTGCGCACCTTCAAGCTGCTGTTCAACGCGCTCTATCGAGTGGGCGAGGCGGCACCGTAGGGCGGGCTCGGCGCCGCGGAGGACGCCCTACGGCCCCGTGCCGCCCGACCAGCGGGTGAGGTTGCCAGTCTCCGCGCCGTCGCCGAAGAGGTCGGTGTTCGCCCAGGCACACCCTGCTCCGTTGTGGATGCAGTCGATGCGTCCCGGGGCGGGTGGATCCCCCGGTTGAGGCCTCACTGCCACTCCTAGCACGGCGTATAGCTCGGCGACGTGGTCTTCGGCGAAGCCGAAGAAATAGCTGTTGCCGTAGCCGCTCGCCCAACACGCGGCATCGATGTTCGCGGGGTCGGCAGGGTCGAGAGTGGAGGTCTTCCAGATCTGGCCGCAATAGGTATCGCTGTACAGGTAGGCGCCGGCGACCGAAGGGATGAACCCGCCGCGGTAGCGATAGCCGCCGCTGACCGCGTGCCAGCCATCGGTGCTGTGATGACAGAGGACGGGGTCGTAGAAGCCGCTCGTCGGGCGTGGGAACTGGGCCGTCGTCCCGTTGTCGGTGGGGCAGAAGGGCGTGAGGTTGGCGAGCGTGCAGTGCGAGGTGTCGTTGTTGCCCGTCTCGTTCCCCTCGCGGCAGACCCAGCCGAAGTTGACCGGCGCCGGCGTTTCGGCCCGCTTGAGGTTGATCTCCTCCCACTTGTTCTGCCCCACATCGCCGATGTACAGGTCGCCGGTCGTGTGGTCGAAGCTGAAGCGGAACGGATTGCGCAGGCCCAGGCCCCAGACCTCGTCGCAGGCCGGTTCCTGCCCCACGTAGGGGTTGTCGCTCGGGACGGTGTAGTTGTAGGGGCCGACGCCGCAGTCGTCCGGGGGGACACCCGGCCGGCCGATGCCGCGCACGTCGATGCGCAGCACCTTGCCGAGCAGGGTGTTGTTGCGCTGCCCGTCGAGCTCGCCGGGGTTGTCGAAGTTGCCATTGCTGTTGACGTCGTCGCAGCCACCGCCGCCGTCGCCGGTGGTGATGTAGAGGAACCCGTCCGGTCCAAATGCCATCCAGCCGCCGTTGTGGTTCCCCACCGGGTGGTCGATACGGAGGATGGTCAAGGCCGAGCCGGGGTCACCGACGTCGGAGTCGACGGCCGAGCGTGTGTAGCGCGCCACCGTGATGTCGCCGTCGCTGCCGGTGTAGTAGACGTAGAGCCGCCCGTTGGCGAGGTAGTCGGGGTCGACGGCGAGCGCCAACAGGCCGCGCTCGCCGCCGAAGAGCACCGGTCCGCCGGCGGCGCTGCGGAGGTCGAGGAACGGCGCGGCGAGGAAGGCGCTGGTCGCCGTGTTCCACACCAGGAGGGTGCCTTGTTGGGTGGCGACGAGGCGCCGGTGGCGGAAGTCGCCGGGGTCGACGAAGGCGATTGGCGTGATGGCTTGGGGCGGAAAAGCGCTGGTGTCGATGAGTGTCGAGATGGCTGCCGGCGGGCCCGGCGCGCAGGAGGTGGCGCACGACTGGCTCTTGCAGGTGGTCGCGCCTCGCGCCGCCCCGGCGAGCAGGACGGCGATCAATACGAGGCCAGCGTTACGGCGAAACCGGGTGCTCGGCAGCCTGACCATGAACCCTCCTGCCTCCTTGCGCCAGCCTAGCCGCGGTGACGACACCCGTCTGCTAAGTACCTCATAGGCCTCACCAGGTTCCCGAACCGCGATTTGACTCCCGCCCCCCCTGCCGCTACGCTTCCGCGGCTACGCGCTATGGGGCAGAGCTATGCAAGTCCGGCTCGAGCAGGTTCGCGACAGGCCGTTTCATTGGGACGAGACCGAAACGGTGGACGCGAAAGAGATCGGGAACCCGGACGTGCTGGCGCTCTCTCCCGTGCGCTGGCGCGGTGAGATCCGCTTCGCCGACCCGGGATACCTCCTCACCGCCACTTACGGCTACCAGCAGACCCTGAGCTGCCAGCGGTGCCTGGAACCGCTGGTCGAGACGGTGGAGCAGCCGCTGCAGCTGCTCCTCCTGCCGGGGGCGCAGTCCCCCGCCAGTGGCGAGCACGCGCTGGCGGAGGAGGAGCTGGGAGTGGTGGAGGTGCCGGAGGACGACGAGGTGGACCTGCGGCCGCTGCTCATCGAACAGATCCAGCTCAACGTGCCGATGAAGCCGTTGTGTCGCGACGACTGCGCGGGCCTCTGCCCCACCTGCGGGGCGAACAGGAACGCCGGTCCCTGCGGCTGCGAGAAGGAAACGATCGATCCGCGATGGAAGGCCCTGGAAGCCTTCAAGGAACGCAAAGAAGGACACTGACCGATGCCAAATCCCAAGCGGCGCACTTCCAAGGCCCGGCGCGACCGGCGGCGGGCGCACCACGCGCTCGACCAGCCGGCGACCTCCGTCTGCCCCAACTGCCACGAGACCAAGCTCGCCCACCGCGTCTGCCCCCACTGCGGCTTCTACCGCGGCAAGCAGGTGGCGGTGGTCGAGGAGCAGCTGTAGCCTCGATTGCGTATCGGTTCCCCGTCGGACCGTGAGCTCCGCGGGAACGCCGGCATGAAGATCGCGGTGGACGCGATGGGAGGGGACCACGCCCCGTGGGCGGTGGTCGAGGGTGCGCACGCGGCTGCCGTCGAAGACGGCGCCGCGGTGATCCTCGTCGGCCGCGAGGAGGTGGTGCGCGCCGAGCTCGCGCGTCTCGGCGACCACGGCGGCCGCATCGAAGTGGTGCACGCGGAGCAGGTCGTCGAGATGGACGACCCCGCCATCGCCCCGCTGCGCAAGAAGCGGCGCTCGTCGATCCGCATCGCCTGCGAGCTGGTCAAGGAAGGGCGCGCCGCCGCGGTGGTCTCCGCCGGCAACACCGGCGCGGTGATGACGGCGGCGATGAAGGTGATGAAGACCATCCCCGGCGTCGACCGGCCGGCGCTCGCCGCCGTGCTGCCCAACCCCAGCGGCCGCACCGTGCTGCTCGACGTCGGCGCCAACGTCAGCACCAAGGCGCACCACCTGCGCCAGTTCGCGGTGATGGGCCACCTCTACGCGCAGCAGGTGCTGGGCACCGCCTCGCCGCGCGTCGGCCTGATGTCGGTGGGCGAGGAGGAGGGCAAGGGCACCGACTTCACTCGCGAGGTGTTCAAGGTGCTCAAGGAAACCGGCCTCAACTTCGTCGGCAACGTCGAGGGGCGCGACGTCTTCGCCGGCACCGTCGACGTCATCGTCTGCGACGGCTTCGTCGGCAACGTGGTGCTCAAGGCCGCCGAGTCGCTGGCCTCGATGGTGGGGAAGATGCTCGAGCAGGAGCTGCGCGCCGGGATCGTCAGGCGCGTCGGCGCGGCGCTGGCGCTGCCGGCGCTGCGCGAGGTGCGGCGGCGCACCGACCCCAACCAGTACGGCGCCGCGCCGCTGCTCGGCGTGCAGGGGGGCTGCTTCATCGGCCACGGCCGCAGCAGCGCTCTCGGCATCCGCAACTCGGTGCGGCGGGCGGTGGAGTTCTGCAGCCACGAGGTGTCGGAGAAGATCCGCACCCAGATGGAGCTGATCCACCGCCAGGAGGAGGCCGTCCGGGGATCGACCGAGACCCAAAGCGGCATCGCTGGGGTCGAGAACGGCGCTACGGAAGCGGAGGCAGGCTGATGACGGCAGAGCCGGCAACGCAGACCCAGGTCGATCCGCCGCTCGCCACGGCGGGCGGCAAGCTCGGCTTCCTCTTCCCCGGACAGGGCTCGCAGAAGGTGGGGATGGGGAAGAGCTGGGCCGATGCCTTCCCGGCCGCGGCCGCCGTCTTCGCCGAGGCGAACGACGTGCTGAGGCTGCCGCTCTCGCGCCTCTGCTGGGAAGGGCCGGCGGAGGAGCTGCAACTCACCGCCAACCAGCAGCCGGCGATCCTCACCGTGTCGGTGGCGATGCTGCGCGTGCTCGAGATGCACGGCGTACAGCCCGCGCTCGTGGCCGGGCACAGCCTCGGCGAGTACTCGGCGCTGGTGGCGGCGCGGGTGCTCGACCTCGCCGACGCGCTGCGCCTCGTGCGCCGGCGCGGCGAGCTGATGCAGGAGGCGGTGCCGGTGGGCGAGGGCGCGATGGCCGCCGTGCTCGGCCTTCCCGCCGAGCAGGTCGCCGAGGTGGCGGCTGAGGTTTCCACGCCGAACGACGTCTGCGCGGTCGCCAACTACAACAGCCCGGAGCAGACGGTGATCGCCGGCCACAAGACCGCCGTCGAGCGGGCCATCCCGGCGCTGCAGGCCCGCGGCGCCAAGCGGGCGCTGCTGCTGCCGGTGTCGGCGCCTTTCCACTCGCCGCTGATGCGTCCGGCGCTCGGCCCCGTGCGCGAGGCGCTGTCGCACGTGACGTTCCGGACGCCGCGCATGGCCCTCGTGCCGAACGTCAGCGGCCGTGTCACCCGCGAGACGTCGGCCCTCCGCG
>DATNCU010000521.1:0-3102 GCA_035607145.1 Thermoanaerobaculia bacterium | reverse complement strand
GCCGCGCACGTGGATCTGGGTGGTGAGGTCGCCGCGGGCGACGCGGTTGGCGGCCTCCACCGCCACCGCCAGCGAGGCGGTGATGCGGTCGGCGAGCAGGTAGAAGACGCCCGAGCCGACGACGAGGGCGACCACCAGCGCGAGCAGGCCGATGAGGACGCTGTTGCGCACGTCGCGGTTGAGGCTCTCGAGCGAGACGCCGAGCATCAGAGTGCCCAGCCGCTTGCCCTCTTGCAGGATGGGCGCGAAGACCAGCAGCCGCTCGTTGCCCACCTCGGCGAGCTGCACGTCGTTGCGCGAGAAGTAGCCCTTGGCAACGCTGTCGTAGGGCGCCGGCGATTCGCCGTAGTAGGCGAAGAGGCGCCCGTCCTGGCGGTAGACGGCGGCGAGCTTGACGTCGGGCGAGACCTCGACCACCTTGAGCTCGCTCTTGACCGAGTCGACGTCGTCGAAGACGAGGCCCACCGACGCGGTCTGCGCCGCGATGCGCGCCACCACCTGCGCCTTCTGCTGCAGGTACTCGCGCATCTTCTCGTGCTGGCGGCGGATGGCCACCGTCAGCACCGCGAGGGTGACGAAGAAGAGGATCGCCGCCGCCGTCAGCACCAGGCGGTTCTTGAGGCCCATGTGGGTCCACCGCTTCCGCATTTGGGAGCCGAGGATACCGCAAGGCTGCAGCTTCCGGCCCGCGGCGGCGGCACGCTGCTAGGATCGGCTGCCTCGGGTCGGTCCCGCACACCGGATGGACGAACAGGTCTTCCGCGCCCTCCTCGAGGAGTTCTACCTCGAGTGCAAGGAGCGCCTCGATCGCATCGAGCAGGTGCTGCTCACCATCGAGGCCGCCGACGCCGAGCGCCGCCGCGAGCTGCTGGTGGAGGCCAAGCGCGAGCTCCACACGCTCAAGGGCAATTCCGGGATGATGGGGCTCGGCGACCTGCAGGCGCTCGCCCACCGCATCGAGGACCAGGTGGCGGCGCTGTCGCCGGCGGCCATTCCGGCGGCGACGGTGCGCGAGCTGCTCGCGGGGGTGGACGAGTTCCGCGTGCTGCTCGACCGCGCTTGCGGTCGGGCGGAGGAGACGACGGCGGCAGCGGCGACGGAGGACGCGGAGGCGCCGGCGCTGCAGGAGAGCGTGCGGGTCTCCTTCGCCGCGCTCGACTCGCTCGTTGACCTGCTCTCGGAGATGGTGATCTTCCGCAATCGTCTCGCCGAGGCGCTCGGGAGTGGGCTGGGGCGGCTGCCAAAAGGGGAGCGCCTGCAGCCCTGGTGGCGCGAGGTGGAGGAGGCGCACCAGACCCTCGACCGCACGCTCACCGACATTCAGGGCGGCATCATGCGTTTGCGCATGGTCCCGCTGGGCTCGCTCTTCGCGCAACTCAAGCGCATCGTCTTCGACGAATCGGCGGCGAACGGCAAGCGTGTCGAGCTCGAGGAGCAGGGCGGCGAGACTCCCCTCGACAAGTCGCTGCTCGAGACCGCCAGCGAGGCGATGGGACACCTGGTGCGCAACGCCATCGTGCACGGGATCGAGCCGCCGGAGGAGCGTGCGGCGGCCGGCAAGCCGGCAACCGGGCGCGTCGCCGTCGAGGCGCGGGCCGGTGCCGAAGAGGTGGTGGTCGAGATCTCCGACGACGGCCGCGGCATCGACCGCGAGGGGCTGCTGCGCGCCGCGCGGCGGCTGGGCCTCGAGGTGGCCGACGGTGCCGACCTGCAGACGCTGCTCTCGCTGCCCGGCGTCACCACCCGCGAGAGCGCCGACAGGAGCGCCGGCCGCGGCATGGGAATGGCGGCGGTGATGGAGTCGGTGCGCCGCCGGGGCGGCCAGGTGGAGGTGGTCTCGGCGCCCGGGGACGGGACGCGCTTCCGGCTGCGGCTGCCGCTCACCGCCGCCATCATCCGCGCCCTGCTGGTGGAGACCGACGGCGAGCTCTACGCGCTGCCGCTGGTAGCGGTGCAGGAGACGATCAAGCTGCGGCCCACCGCCCGTCACGTGATGAACCGTGCCGCGGTGGTGCGCTGGCGCGGCGGGCTGGTGCCGCTGCTCGACGTCGGCATCGCCTTCGGCACGGCGCGCGCGCAGCGGGCAGAGGGCTACATCGTGCTCATCGAGGCCGAAGCGAAGCGGCGCGGCCTCGTCATCGACTCGATCGCCGGCATCCGCGACGTAGTCGTCAAGCCGCTCGACGAAGTCACCGGCCATGCGCCGGGTCTCGCCGGCTGCACCATCCTCGGCGACGGGCGGGTGATCCTCATCCTCGACCCCACGGGCCTTATCATGCTGTCGCCTTTCCTGGAGCAGACTGCTTGAGTGAACGGACCAGCCGCGGCAGCGGCACTGGCAAGCAACGCGGCGGCGGCAGGCGAGCGACGACTGCCGGCGGTGCCGAACCCACTGGCGCCGATGGCGAGGTGCTGCCCGCCCCCGACGATCGCGTGCTGCTCTTCGCCGACAGCCTGCAGGAGCGCAAGCAGGCGCAGGCGGAGGTGCAGCACCAGTGGGAGACCTGGGTCACCTGTCGCGTCGACCGCGAGGTCTTCGCGCTGCCGGTCAAGCAGGTGCAGGAGATCCTGCGCGTCTCGGCGCTCACCCGCGTGCCTCACGCGCCGTTCCCGGTGCGCGGCGTCACTAACCTGCGCGGCTACGTGCTGCCGGTGGTGGACCTGCGGGTGCGGCTCGGGATGCCCGCCGAGGAGCCGGGGCCGCGTCACCGCGTCATGGTGGTGCACTCGCGCGGCCGGCTCATCGGTCTGCTCGTCGACGCCGTCGAGCAGGTGACGCAGATCGACCGCTTGGCGGTGGAGGCGGTGCCCGACGACGTGATGACCGAACAGTCCTACTACCTGCTCGGCGTCTACCACCTCGACGAGCGCGAGATGGTGATCCTGCTCGACGCGGACAAGGTGCTGCAGGTCAGAGAAGCAATCGTCAAACGGTAGCCGCGGCCCGGCGCGGCGAGCGAGGGTCGCGGACGATGGCACCCACCAACGGATCCAGCCCCCAAGACCCCGAGCCGAGCTGGGAGGAGTGCATGGAGCTGCTCGATCAGCTCCCGGCGCTGCCCGCCGAGGCGCGGGTGGCCGCCATCGAGCGGCTGATCCGCA
>DATNCU010000520.1:0-2572 GCA_035607145.1 Thermoanaerobaculia bacterium | reverse complement strand
CAGCGCATGAAGCAGAGCCGCAGCATCCTCGACGCGCTCACCAAGGAGCTCGGGTCGCTGCGCGGGCAGCTCGGCGCGTCGGATGTCCGCACGGTGAACCAGTTCACCGAGGAGATCCGCGAGATCGAGCGCCGCATCCAGCTGGCCGCCAAGGCCTCTGGCGACGTGCCGACACTGGATCTGCCGCCCGGCATTCCGGAGCAGTTCGACGAGCACGTGCGGCTGCACACGAAGCTGCTGGCGCTGGCGTTCAAGGCGGACATCACGCGCGTGGCGACGCTGCTCGGCGCCCGCGACCTGACGAGCCGTGCCTACCCGTTCCCGAAGTCGCCGCTCTTCCCGGAGGGCGGCACCAGCGTGAGCTTCCATGGCGGCTCGCACCACCAGGACGACCCGGTGCAGGTGCGGCGCTACGCGCAGCTCAATCGCTATCACGTGTCGACGCTGGCGTATCTGGCCGAGGAGCTGAAGTCGATTCCGGACGGCGACGGCAACCTGCTGGATCGGTCGCTCATCATGTACGGGACCAACATGGGCAACTCGAACCAGCACCAGCACTACGACGTGGCGCACCTGCTGGTCGGCGGCCTCAACGGCAAGCTCAAAGGCAATCGCCATCTCGCCTACGAGCGCAAGACGGTACCGACGGGCAACCTGCTCTTGAGCATCCTCCGCCTGTACGGCATCGACGCCGAGAAGCAGGGCGACAGCACCGGGCTGCTCCCGAAACTGGCGTGAGGGTGCGACAGTTCGCCGGAGCGGTCCTCGTCGCCGCCGCCTGCGCGGCGGTGCCGGCGCTGGCCGCCACCAAGAGCGCCGTCGCCGACGCGGCGATGAACGGCGACACGACGGCGGTGCAGAAGCTGCTGGCGCAGAAGGCCGACGTCAACGCGCCGCAGGTGGACGGCGGCACCGCGCTGCACTGGGCGGTGTACCGCGACGATCTCGAGCTCGCCGATCTGCTGCTGCGCGCCAACGCCAACGTGAAGGCAGCCAACCGCGTGGGGATGACGCCGCTGGCAATGGCGGCGCTCTTCGGCAACCCGGCGATGATCGACCGCCTGCTCAAGGCCGGCGCCGACGCCAAGGAGCTCGGGCCGAACGGCGAAAGCATGGTGATGTTCGCCGCCCGCAACGGCAACCCGCGAGCCGTGAAGCTGCTCGTCGAAGCCGGCGCCGACGTGAACGCGCGAGAGAAGCTGCGCGGCACGACCGCGCTGATGTGGGCCGCCGAGCAGCGGCACGCCGAGGCCGTGAAGGTGCTGCTGGCGTCGGGCGCGGATCCCGCGACCAAGTCCGCCGGCGCGGGGCTGCCCCGCAACTACATGGCCAACCGGGTGAACACCCGTACGGTTGATCTCGCGCAGGCGCGCCGGAAGCGCGCCGCCGACGCCGGGCGCACCTACGAGGAGCAGCTCGCCGTCGAACAGAAGGAAGGGCGCGAACTCGGCGGCCAGCGCGGCCTCGGACAGGCCATCGGGCCGGACGGACAGCCGCTCGCCAACCAGGCGAATCGCGGTCGCGGTGCGGGACAGCCTCCCGCCGGGCCGCCGGCGGCCCAGCCGCCAGCCGCGGGCCGCGCCCGCGGGGCTGGCGCAGGTGCCGGGGCGGCGGCCGCCGCGGCGGCGCAGGCCGACGACGACAACGAAACGGTGTTTGCCGGATTGGTCGGCAGCGGCGGCGGGGGCCTCACGGCGCTCACCTTCGCGGCGCGCGAGGGCGACCTCGAATCGGCGAAGGCGCTGCTCGACGCGCGCGCCGACGTGAACCAGGCCACGGAGTACGGCTGGACGCCGCTGCTCACGGCGGTCAACAACCGCAACTACAAGCTGGCCAGCCTCCTGCTCGATCGCGGCGCCGATCCCAACCTGGCGAACAAAGGCGGGTGGACGCCGCTCTACCTCGCCACCGACAACCGCAACATCGAAGGCGGCGACTACCCGGTTCCGAAGCCCGATCTCGATCACCTCGAGATCATCAAGGCGCTCCTCGACAAAGGCGCGAAGCCGAACACGCCGGTGAAGGAGAACACCCTCACCCGGACCATCTTCACGATGCAGTGGTTCTGGGAGGACGGCGCCACGCCGTTCATCCGCGCGGCGCAGTCGAGCGACACGGTGCTGATGAAGCTGCTGCTCGAGCGCGGCGCCGATCCGAAGGCCACGACGGTCAACGGCGACAACGCGCTCACCGCCAGCGCCGGGATCGGCTGGGTGGAAGGCGTCACCTACGAGCGCTCGCCGAAGGAGAACCTCGAGGCGATGCGGATGCTGCTCGACCTCGGTCTCGATCCCAACCATGCCAACGTCGAGGGGCGCACGGCGTTGATGGGCGCGGCGCTCAAGGGGCGCAGCGACGTCGTGCAGCTGCTCGTGGAGCGGGGTGCCGTCCTCGATCAGCACGACCACGGCAGCCGCGACACCGACAAGGTGGGCTCGATTGCCGCCGGGGCCACCTGGCAGCCAATCGACTACGCGGAAGGGCTGGTGCGCGTCGGCGTGCAGTCGGCCATCGCCCGCCCCGAGACGGCGGCCCTCATCCGGAAGATGATGATCGAACGCGGCATGAAGGT
>DATNCU010000451.1:0-3218 GCA_035607145.1 Thermoanaerobaculia bacterium | reverse complement strand
GCCATCGACAGGTAGCCCATCTTGTTCTGCGCGTCCACCCAGTTGGGGTCGATCGCGAGCAGCTTCTGGTAGGTGCTTTCGGCGTCGTCCCAGCGCCGGGCGTCGTAGCAGAAGTCCGCCCAGGCCGACAGCGCGTACGGGTCCCGCGGGTAGCGCCGCAGGTAGTCGGCGACGATCTTGTCGGCCTTCTCGGTGGAAGCTTTCTCGCCTGTCTGCGCGAGCGTGTGCTCGACCAGGAAGACCTCGCGCGGCGACAGCCGCGAGCGGTCGGCGGCCGCGAGCTGCTTGCGCAGCTCTTCGCGGCGCTCCTTGTCGACGTCGACGCGCAGCAGCATTCGCGTTGCGATCACGAACCCGGGGTCGAGCGCGAGCGCCTTCTCGAAGTGCCCGCGCGCCTCCTGCCAGTAGTACTTCTGGTAGGCATCCATGCCGCGGCGCATCTCGGCGAGCGCGGCCGGCGAGCGGGTCGTCCACTCCGGCTGCTCGCGCGCGCGCAGCGCGGCCCAGGCGGCGATCCCGGCGGCGGCGACGACCAGCACCGTGAGGCTGGCGATGGCGAGTTGGCGCTTACGCATCTGGGACCTCCTGGCGGCGGCCGACCGCCACCAGCGTGACGTCGTCGTAAGGGTCTTCGCCGCGGGTAAACGCGGCGAGCTGGGCGAGGATCGAGTCGATGGCGGCGGCGGGCTCGGCCGGCGCGCCGGCGAGCGCGGCGGCAAGGCGCTCGGCGCCGAAGAAGTCGCCGGCGGGAGCGCGCGCGTCGAGCACGCCGTCGGAGTAGCCGAGGACGAGCTCCCCCGGGCCCACCGCCACTTCGGCGAGCGCGTAGTCGCCCTCGGCGAGCGCGCCGAGCGGTACGCGGTGGCGGCAGAGCGGCAGCTCCTCGACGCTGCCGTCGGCGCGGCGCAGCAGCAGCCCCGGCTGGCCGGCGAGCACGTAGCGCAGCCGCCAGGGTGGTCCACCCGCGGCGGCGGCGATGTAGCCGAGGGCGACGAAGCTGCGCCGGCGCAGCTGGTAGAGGCGGCGGTTGGCGAGCGCCAGCAGCTCCTCGGGTCCGCGGTCGGTGAGCGCCAGCGAATGCAGCACCTCGTGTGCCGCCATCATCATCAGCGCCGCCGGCACCGACTTGCCGGCGACGTCGCCATAGACGAGGGCGCGGTTGCCGTTGGTGCCGGCGCCGTCGGTGGCGTGGTGGCCGAGCTCGCAGAAGAAGTCGCCGCCGACGTGGCGAGCCGGCCGGCACTGGACCGCCACCTGCCAGCCGGGAGCGAAGTGGAGCGAGGCGGGGAGCAGGCTCGCCTGGATGCCAGCGGCGATCTCCATCTCGCGCTCGAGCTCGGCCTGGCGCGTGCGCTCGGCGAGCAGCAGGCCGGTCTCGAGCGCGATCGCCGCCTGCGCCAGGAGGCCGCGCAGCAGCTCGAGCTCGGCGCGCTCCCAGGAGAGCTGGCTCGCGCGCGCCGAGAGCAGCACGAGGCCCAGCCGCCGGCGCGGCGAGGCGAGCTCGGCCATCACCTCGACGCCGCCCTTGGCGAGGTCGCTCAGCAACGGCGTCGCCTCCTCCTCAGCGAGGCCAGCCAGCAGCTCGAGGGGAGCGAGGCCGCCGGCGCCGTGGAGCAACCGATGCAGCTCCGCTGGATCGGCGAGAGTCAGCGGCAGTGACGGCGGCCCGGCGGCGCGCCGCAGCTCCCCCTCCTCGGCGAGGTAGAGCGCGGCGAAGTGGAGGCCGAGCTGGCGCGGCAGCGCCTCCACCAGGTCGTGCACCAGCGTGGCGGGATCGCGGTCGGCGGAGAGCGCCTCGCCGAGATCCACCATCGCGCGCTGCAGCTGCGGCAGCTCACCGTAGAAGAAGCGGTCGACGGGCCCCTGCAGCCGCCGGCGCAGCGGGTCGAGCCCGAGCGCGATGGCGAGCGCGAACACCACCGGGAACCAGGCCGATTGCGCGAGCGCCGAGCCCTGGAACGTCCAGTTGAAGACGGCGATGCCGCCGGCGTAGAGCAGCGTGACCACCGCCGTGGTGGCGGTGTAGAAGAGGCTCTTGCGCAGGATGACGCGGATGTCGAGCAGCTGGAAGCGGACGATGGCGTAGGCGAAGGTCAGCGGCACCAGGATCAGCGGCGCGACGCCGTAGAAGAGGTAGCGCTCGGTGTGGCGCACCGACGGAAAGGCGACGGTGAAGACGAGGAAGGGCACCAGGCCGAAGAGAGTGCCGAGGAAGACGAAGCCGGCACCGCGGCGCTCGTTCGTTCCGGTGAGCCGGCGCGTGTTCGCGCCCAGCGCGGCGAGGCCCAGCACCATGTAGACGCCGAGCAGCCACCAGTTGGCGCGCGGTGCGCCGCTGATGAGGATCCACTCGCCGCGCCACATGCAGAAGATCAGGTTGTAGACGAACACCAGGAGCGGCAGCAGGTAGGCGGTGACCAGGAAGGCGCGGCGGGTGCGCCGCCGGGCGAAGAGCGGCAGCGGCGCCGCGGCGCCCTCCCACAGCGGGCGCGGGAAGACGAGGAAGAAGTGCAGGAAGGTCGCCGGCAGCAGCAGCAGCGCCAGCGTGCCCATCTGCAGCACGAAGACGTCGATCGTCGAGTACGAAGCCGGCCGCAGGCGGCAGACGAGGAAGACGAGGAAGAGGATCGACAGCAGGTAGAAGAGCCGCGCCGCCAGCAGCTCCTGCCTTCGCCCGAGCACGAAGGTGCCGACGGCGAAGAAGGCGAAGCCGAGCAGGGCGGCGCCGAGGTAGACGAGGCTGCCGATGCGTCGCGGCCCGAGCAGCACCGGCAGCTCACGGCGGCCGTGCGGCGTCTCCACCAGGTAGGGGACCGACTCGCCGATGCTGTGCCGCCGCAGCAGGTCCGCCGCGTGCGCCTCCGAGCGCAGCACCTCGCGGCCGATGCCGACGATGCGGTCGCCGCGGGCGATGCCGGCGCGGGCGGCGCCCGAGCCGCTCACCACGTCGGCCACCATCAGCTGGCCGGGCGCGTCGCTCTCCAGCACCACGCCGTCGTAAGGGCGCGGCAGGTACATGTCCGCCAGGGACAGCACGGCCAGCGCGAAGGCGGCGATGCCGGCGAGCGGGAGCAGTCGGCGGGCGGCGAGGAACGGCGGCATCGGTGGTCGGGCGGTGCGCAGACCACCCCGAGGAGTGATACGGCCGGCGCCTCCGTGGGTTCGCGGCCGGCGCCGGCCAACTCCGGGTGGCGGGTCGGTCCGGTTAGGTTACCAGC
>DATNCU010000439.1:0-2806 GCA_035607145.1 Thermoanaerobaculia bacterium | reverse complement strand
CGGCGACTGCGTGATGGCCTTCTTCGGCGCGCCGATGCCGCAGCCCGACCACGCCCAGCGGGCGGTGCGCGCGGCGGTCGAGATCCAGCGCTCGATCAAGCACTGGAACGACGAGCGCGCCGGCCGCGGCGGGACGCCGCTGCTGTCGCGCATCGCCCTCAACAGCGGCCCGGTGGTGGTGGGCGACGTGGGCAGCAACAAGCGCGTCGACTACACGGTGCTCGGCAACACGGTGAACGTGGCGGCGCGACTGGAGCAGGCCGCGACGGGCCCGGGCGAGATCGTCATCGGCGGCGCCACGCTGGCCGAGCTCGCCGGCTGCGACGGCGAGTTCCGCACCGAGTCGCTGGGCGAGTTCTCGCTCAAGGGGCTGGTGCAGAAGGTGCCGGTCTACCGGGTGCAATGGGGCGAGTGAGCGGCGCGGGCGACCCCGACGCGCCGGCGCTGCCACCGTTCACCCTCGTCACCGGCAACCCCGACAAGCGCCTCGAGGCGGAGCGCATCCTCGGCCGTGCAGTCGACTGCGCGGCGGTGGACCTGCCGGAGCCGCAGTCGCTCGACTTCCTGGAGGTGGTGCGCGCCAAGGGGGCGGAGGCGCTGCAGCGGCTGGGCCACCCGGTGGTGGTGGAGGAGGCGGGGCTCGAGCTCGCCGCGCTCAACGGCTTCCCGGGTCCGCTGGTCAAGTGGATGCTGGAGGCAGTGGGGGCCGAGGGCATCGCCCGCACCGCGCTGGCCCTCGGCGAGCCGCGGGCGACGGCCCGCTGCTTCCTGCTGTGGACCGACGGCGCCCGCGAGGTGATCGGCGAAGGCGCGACGACAGGCACATTGGTCACGCCGCGCGGGAGCGGCGGCTTCGGCTGGGACCCGGCGTTCCTCCCCGACGGCGAAGAGCGCACCTACGGCGAGCTGCCCGGAGCCGACAAGGACCGCCTGAGCCACCGCGGCCGCGCTTGGCGCGACCTGCTGGCGAAGCTCGGATCGTCATCGCAAGCGTAGCGAAGCGATCTCGACGGCGCGCCATCGAGATCGCTTCGTCGCTGCGCTGCTCGCGGCGACGAGGTTCTCGTCGCCTCAGTAGCGAAACGCCGCCGCCACCGGCCCCATGGTGATGAGGCCGGTCTCGGCGGTCACCGGGTAGGCGGTGCCGCCGTGGAACACCGTCTCGTGGACGGCGCGGTCGACGAGATCCTCGTCGCCCGGCTCGCGCTCGGCGTGCACCTCCAGCGCGCGTGCGGCAGCGTCGAAGCGGCCCCAGCGCTGCACCGACGTATCGCAGAACAGGGTGTCGACACGTCCGTCGGCGGCGGCGAGCAACACCTCCTCGAGGTCGGTGCCGGTGCGCGGCGTGCCGGCGAGGTCCTGGAACCTGGCGACGGCCTGGCGCGCGCCTTCGTGCCGCAGCGGCTCGACGATGGGACGCGCCCGCTCCAGCAGCTCGGTGACCGACAGTGCTTCGGTGTTGCCGTCGACTCCCTGCTCGAGGATGCGTGGGTGCTTGCTGGCGGTTCGGAACATCGCGCGCTCGTAGTCGACGCCGGCGAGCACCAGCGGCAGCCGTGGCCGTGGAACATCCCTTGCCGCCGTCCCGTGGGCACGCTCTGGCCGTTGGCGCTCGGCCGCCCGCGCGAGCCGATCGTCTGCGGCGTCGCCGGGGTGGAGTGGAACTGCAGCGAGTGCTCGCTGACCTCGTAGTGGAGCGCCTCCTCCACGCTACGCGGCACGCCCCGGAGCTCGACTTCGTGCAGCGTTTCGCGGTCACCCATGTAAAGCCGCACGTCCTTCTGCGACAGCGCCAGCAAGTGGAAGTGGCCGTTGCCGTTGAGCAGCGGCAGCAGCGGAGTGAGGTGGAAGCGGTCGCCCGCGATGGCGAGCTCGCGAAACGGCTCGCCGGCCTGGAAGTGGTGCGTCACGCCGGGCGCGAGGAAGAGCGCCAGTCCGTCGCTGGGGTGCTGCCAGAAGGCGGTGTCGCCCATCAGCTCGCGGCCGGGGGCGAGCAGCTCCTCGACGCCGCTGTCGCCGCGCGCCACCAGCTGCTCCTCGGCCTGGCGAAGGAGGTTCTTGAGGCGCGTGCGGTTCTGGAAGCTCTCCGACGCCGGGCGCACCGTCGGCATGTATATGGAGACGCAGGGCGCCCCGGCATCCCGCAACGAACGCAGGTCCTCGCGTGTGAGTGACGTCATCGTTTCGCACCTCCTTCGGCGAGGCGCTGCCGCAAGTCGCGTACCAGTGCGTCGACTTGCTCGCGTAGGTGCTCGGGGTCGCCGTCGTTGGTGAGGATGCGAGCAGCGGCGGCGCGACGGGCCTCGCCGCTGCCCTGCGCTTCGAGACGACGGCGAGCTTCCGCGGCGTCGAGGCCGCGCGCGATGGCGCGGGCGAGACGGAGTTCGAGCGGCGCCTCGACGGTGACGACGAGGTCGAAGCTGTCGGCCCAGCCCGCTTCCACCAGCAGTGTCGCTTCGAGCACGACGATGCCGCCGGCGCGGGCGGCGAGGTCGCGGAAGCGGTCGCCGACGAGGGGGTGGATGGCGGCTTCGAGGCGGCGCCGGGCCGCGGGATCGTCGAAGACGTGCGCGGCGAGCGCGGCGTGGTCGACGCCGCCGTCCGCGCGCAGCACGCCTTCGCCGAAGAGCTCGCGCACGCGCGCCGCGCCCGGCTCGCCGGCGCGGTAGAGATCGGCCACGAGGCGATCGGCGTCGACGACGGTGGCGCCGCGCTCGGCGAGCAGCCGCGCGACGGTCGACTTGCCGGCCGCGAGCCCGCCGGTCAAGCCCACGAGCAGCCGCGGCGAGAGCGTCGGCTGCTCGGA
>DATNCU010000420.1:0-4915 GCA_035607145.1 Thermoanaerobaculia bacterium | reverse complement strand
AGGCCGCGGGCGGCGAGCTCGAGCCGGCGGCGCAGCACCGGCTGCGCGAAGGCGCCGTCGGCGTTGGCCTGGTCGACGAGCACCGCCAGCTGCGCGACCTGCTCGTCGCGTTCGCTGCGCTCGAACTCGTCGGCCGGCACGACGATGGTGCCCGCGGGCGCGAGCATCTGGCCGCCGGGCACGCGCAGCTCGGCGCCGAAGAGGCGCACGCGCAGCAGCTGCCCGACGAGGCTCGCCTGCGCCTCGGCTGGCACCGGCAGCGGCTGGTCGCCGGGGATCGGGCCGCCGCGCCGGGGCTCGGCGGCGCCGCCGGCGTCGATCAGCGGATACGCCGCCTTGCGCGTGCAGACGGTGGCGAGCAGCGGGCTGCTGAACAGCGTGTCGCGCGAGAGCGGCTGCAGCTCCCAGCCGATCTGGAAGAGCTTCTCGGCCTCCTCGCCGCGCTCCTCGGCCATGGCGTTCTCGGCGGCCACGTAGTAGGGGATCGCCTCGCGCGAGCCCAGCGTCGTCAAGCGGCTGATGGCTCGGTCGCCGACGCCCTCCTCGTCCCCGGTGCTGAGGGTGATGGCCGCCTCGAGACGCAGCCCGTCGTCGTCGGCGCCGAGCGCGCGCACCAGCTCGTAGTGCTCGAGCGACTCGTCTTGCTGGCCGCGCAACACGGCCAGGCGCGCGCGCAGCAGGGCGGTGAGCGGGTAGGGTGCCGGATTGGGGAAGGTGCCGAGGATGGCGTCGGCCTCGTTGAGGCGGTAGTCGCGCAGCATGCGGTCGGCGCGCCACAGGCGCGCGATGTCGCCTGCCGCGCCGTCCTTGGGTGCCGCGGCGAGCAGCGGGACGAGCGCGTCGCCGCTGGCGCCCTCGGCGAGCGCTTCGCGCAGCGGCACGAGCGCGCGCAGCGACTCGGGGGCCGCGACCGCGGAGCTGTCGGGCACGGCTGCTCCTCCGGCGCGACCTTTGTCGCGCGCGCAGGCGAAGCCGATGCCGGCGAGCGCGACGGCGGCCCAGCCGAGGCGGCGACGCCGCCCGCGACCGAACAGAGCGAGCGCGAGCGCGCTCGCGAAGACGGCGGCCGTGAGCCCAGCACCCGGCAGCGACGTGAGTGGACCCGGGAAGCCGGCGATGTGCTCGAACTTGGGAGTCTCGCGGGGCGGCAACGGCCACGGCTCGGAGAGCGCGCGCACCCGCCGCAGCTTCATCTTCCCCGCCTCGCTCGCGATCTCGAGCCAGACGGTCTCGGTCAGGCCCGACGGGTACTCGATCGAGAACACTGCGTTGTTCTGGTCACCGTTGGGGCCCGGGTGCTGCAGTTGCCAGTGCGTACCGTCGGGCGGACCGACGCGGGCCGCGATCTCCGCCGTCGCCTCCGCCGGCGGCAGCGAGTGCCACGGCGAATCGCTCGACAGCAGCTTCTGCCAGGCGGCGGCGCCGCCCCGTAGGTACATGACGGCGAGGCCGACGCCGGCCTGCTCTTCGGTGGAGAGCGGCGCCGCACCGACGCCTTCGCCGATCGGCCGCGGCGTCGCGTCGGCCACCGCGGCGCGCGGCGGCAGCGCTTCGCGGACGGGCCGCTCGGGCTCCGCGGCGGGCCGGCTGGCGGGGGTCGACCGCGGACGCGCGGCACGGCTGGCGGGCGTGCGCCGCGAGGCGACGCGGTTGCCGCTCGGCGTCTCGACCCACTTGATGGTCTTGCCCTTCGGCACCAGCATGGTGAAGCGCCGGCCATCGATGGTTCCCGAGACCAGGGCGGTGTTGGCGTCCTCTGCCTCGGGGTCGAGGACCGACTCGGTGAGCTCGAAGGCGGTGACGCCTTCCACCAGCCCACCGGCGGTGACCCAGCGGTCCCAGCTGTCGGAGGCAAAGCTCTGCTCGTGCTCGTCGTTGATGTAGATCGAGCCGTTGAACCAGAGGCAGAGCGACTTCTGGTCGCGCCGACCGTTCTTCTTGACCCCGTCGAGGATCGTGCCCACGCGCTCCTTGGCGCTGTGGGTCACGTCGTACTCGTGGATTCGTTGGGAGATCCGATCGCAGCCGGCGAGCAAGCCGGCGGCGAGGATGAGCACAGCCAGCGCGATCCGGCGCATGAGTCCCTCCTCGAGGCGCAACTTGATGAGCGAGGGGCAGACTCTAGCAGGCCGATTCAGCGTCGCGAGACGGTGCGGCTCAGGTACGCTAGCCCGCCATGTCGAGCGACTTGCTGCACGTCTCCGCCACGACACCGCTAGTGCGTTGGGCGAAGGTGATCGACCACACGCGCTGCATCGGCTGCCACGCCTGCTCGACAGCGTGCAAGTCGGAGAACGAGGTGCCGCTCGGCGTCCACCGCACCTACGTCAAGTACGCCGAAGTGGGTGCCTTCCCGCAGGTCAAGCGCCACTACCAGGTGACGCGCTGTAACCAATGCGACGACGCGCCGTGCGTCGAGATCTGCCCGACCAAGGCGATGCACCGCCGCCCCGACGGAATCGTCGACTTCGACAAGTCGATCTGCATCGGCTGCAAGGCCTGCATGGCGGCCTGCCCCTACGACGCCATTTTCATAAACCCCGAGGACCACTCGGCGGAGAAGTGCAACTTCTGCGCGCACAGGATCGACGTCGGCCTCGAGCCGGCATGCGTAACGGTGTGCCCGACGCAGGCGATCCTCGTCGGCGACATGAACGACCCGAGCTCGCGGGTGGCGCAGATCGCCCACCGCGAGGCGGTGGCGGTGCGGCGGCCCGAGAAGGGGACGCAGCCGAAGCTCTTCTACGTCGGTGCGCACCAGGCGACGCTCGATCCGCTGGCGGCGCGGCGGCCCGACGGCGGGCTCTTCCTGTGGGGCGAGCAGTCGAGCGCGCACGATCAAGTGGTCAGCGGGCATCCGCGCGAGTCGGCGCCGCGGCCCGGTACGTCTTCGGCCGCGGCGCTGCTCGCCTACGACGTTCCGCATGCGATCCCGTGGGACTGGCGCGTCGGGCTCTACACGCTGACCAAGGGGATCGCGGCCGGGGCCTACCTCGTCGCGTTGCTCCTGGTGCTGGCCGGCGCGGTGAAGCCGAACCGCGGCCTGTGGACCACGATCGCGCCGGTCGTCGCCATCGCCGCCCTCGTCGCGACCGCGGTCGTCCTCATCGCCGATCTGGAGCACCCGGAGCGCTTCTGGATGCTGCTGACGCGGCCGCAATCGCGCAGCTGGCTGGTGCGGGGCGCGTGGATCCTCACTGGTTACGGCGTCGTGCTGGCGGCGCACGTGGCTCCGGTGCTCCTCGGCGGCGCGCCCGCGCCCTGGCTGCTGCCCCTCTCGGTGCTGGGTGCGCCGCTCGCGGTGCTCGCCGCCGTCTACACCGCCTGGCTCTTCGCGCAGGCCAAGGCGCGCGACCTCTGGCAGAGCCCGCTACTGCCGCCACACCTGCTGCTGCAGGCGCTGCTCGCAGGGACGGCGGCGCTGCTACCGGTGGCGCTCGGCTTCGCGCCGGAGGCAGTGCCGACGCTCGCGCGGTGGCTCGCCGTCGGCGCGGCGCTTCACTTGGCGATGGTGGCGGGCGAGATGACCCTGCCGCACCCGACCGCCCACGCGCGCCTCGCCACTTGGGAGCTGGCGAGCGGCCGATACCGCGTCTCGTTCCGCGCCGGCCTCGTCCTCGTCGCGGCGGCGCTCGCCGCGCCGTGGCTGAGCGCGCCGCTCGCCGCTGCCGTGGCCGTCGCCACGCTCGCCGGCCTGCTCGCCCACGAGCACGCCTACGTCCAGGCCGGCCAGGCCGTTCCTCTCGCGTGAGGCGCCGACGATGAGCGACGACCCGACCAGCGCCCCGAAGACGCCGCCGAGCGGCGACACCTTCTACCCCGGCCCGAGCGGCAACCACCTCGCCGCGCATCCGCCCAAGGAGCGCTGGGACGACTGGGTGGAGCTCGACTCCAAGGCCTGGCCCAAGCGGGTGGAGAAGCGCTACCACCTCGTCCCCACCACCTGCTTCAACTGCGAGTCCGCGTGCGGCCTGCTCGCCTTCGTCGACGCCGAGACGGGCGAGATCCGCAAGCTCGAGGGCAACCCCGAGCACCCCGGCTCGCGCGGCCGCAACTGCGCCAAGGGACCGGCGACGCTCAACCAGATCCTCGACCCCGACCGCATCCTCTATCCGCTGAAGCGAGTCGGCGGCCGCGGCGAAGGCAAGTGGGAGCGCGTGTCGTGGGATGCCGTTCTCGACGACATCGCCGCGCGCATTCGCAAGGCGCTCCAGGAAGGCCGACAGCGCGAGGTGATGTACCACGTCGGCCGCCCCGGCGAGGACGGCTTCGTCGAGCGCCTGCTCGCCGCCTGGGGCGTCGACGGCCACAACTCGCACACCAACGTCTGCTCGGCGAGCGCGCGCGCCGGCTACCAGCTGTGGTCGGGCATCGACCGGCCGAGCCCCGACTACGCCAACGCCAAGGTCATCTTCCTCGTCAGCGCGCACCTCGAGACCGGTCACTACTTCAATCCGCACGCGCAGCGCATCGTCGAGGCGAAGGCGAACGGCGCCAAGATCGTCGTGCTCGACACGCGGCTGTCGAACACGGCGACGCACGCCGATTGGTGGTTGGCGCCGGTACCGGGGTCGGAGCCGGCGATCCACCTCGCCATCGCGCAACACCTGATCACCACGCGCCGCTACGACCGCGACTTCGTGCGCCGCTGGTGGAACTGGCAGGAGTGGCTCGCCGCCGAGCGCCCGCAACTGCCGGAGACGTTCGAGGCGTTCGAGAGCGAGCTCGCCACGCTCTACGCCGACTTCACCTTCGAGCGCGCCGCCGCGGAGTCGGGCATCGACGCCGCGATCTTGCGCGAGGTGGCCGAAGTGGTGGCCGGCGCGGGCACCGCGCTGTCGACGCACACGTGGCGCAGCGCCACCGCCGGCAACGAGGGCGGCTGGCAGGTGGCGCGCACGCTCTTCCTGATCAA
>DATNCU010000417.1:0-5582 GCA_035607145.1 Thermoanaerobaculia bacterium | reverse complement strand
TCGGCTGTGGGTGCGTTCGCTCGTCACCGACGACGTCCGCGTGCTCGCCGGCACCGAAGGGGCCACTTGGCCGTTCTGGTCACCCGACTCACGCCACCTCGGTTTCTTCGCCGGCGGCAAGCTCAAGCGCGTCCCTGCCGCCGGCGGTCCGGTGCTCGTCGTGGCGCCGGCCGAGGATGGCCGCGGCGGTACCTGGAACGCCGCTGGGACGATCGTCTTCGCGCCCGCACCGCGCAGCGCCTTGCAACGGGTCCCGGCTGCCGGTGGTAGGCCGGAGAACCTGACGCGGCTCCTCACTCCTACCAGCTTCCACCGCCTGCCGCGCTTCCTGCCCGACGGCGAGCATCTGCTGTTCGTCGTCGCCCTCGATCCCGGCGGGCGTAGTGGTCTCTACCACCTCGCCCTCGATACCGGCGAGAGCCACCGCGTGGTGCCCGACACCGGCGACGGTTACTTCGCACACGGGCACTTGCTCTTTCACCGCGACGGCAGCCTGGTGGCGCAACCTTTCGACCCCGCGCGGGGTGAGCTCTCGGGAGCAGCCGCCGTCGTGGCGCCGGGCGTCTTCTACGACGGGCTGCGCAAACGCGTGTGGGTCACCGTCGGCGATCGACTGCTGACCTACTTTCCCAGCCGCGGATTCGAGAATGTGCTCACCTGGTTCGACGACGAAGGGCGGGAGTTGAGCAAGGTGGGCGAGCCGCAGAACTGGATTGGCTTCGAGCTCTCACTGGACGGCACTCAAGCCGCCGCGTTCCGCGACGGCCCGCAGGGGACGGAACTCTGGGTGGTCGATCTCCGAGAAGGCACCTTCCGGCGGCTGTCCAACGACGTCTCCGGTGAGAACAGCATGTCCTGGTCTCCGAGCGGCGAGGAGATCTTGGTGACCCGAGAGCCGGTTCCCGGCCGCTTCGAGCTCATCGCCCTCTCGGTCCGCGACGGTAGCGAGCGGATCCTCGACCGCAGCCCGGTCTACTTGCACTCCACCGCCGGCTGGACGCCGGAGGGCCGCACCGTCGTCTACGTGCGCGGCGGCGACATCTGGGCGGTAGCGGCCGACGGCAAGAGCCCTGGGCGGCCGCTCCTGGTCACCCCCGTGATCGAGAGCCTGCCCCGGTTGTCGCCCGATGGGCGCCGGTTGGCATTCCTCGCGAACGAAAGCGGGCGGTACGAGCTCTACGTGGCGCCCTTCCCGGCCCTCGTGGGGAGACGACAGCTTTCCAATACCGGCACCGAAACCGCCGATTGGGCGGAGGGCGGCCGGGCGCTGCTCTACTACGACCGAACGACGCGGACCGTTCGCCGGATCGCCGTCGGCGAGCGCGACGGCAAGCCCCACTTCGGCGCCCCGACGCCGGTCTTCGAGCACCTGGACCTCCAAAGACTCTTCGGCTTCGACTTCGAGCCGCAGGGCCGGCGCCTGCTCGGTGGGGTGCTGGTGCGCAGGGGCCTACCACCGGTGCACATGATCGTCGACTGGCCGTCGCTGCTCGATCGGGAGCCATGACGCTCCGCGCCCAGTCCGGCGCGATGTCAGGCCCGAAGCTCGCGCCCGGCACGCGGCTGGGGCGTTACGAGATCCTCGCTCCGCTCGGCGCCGGCGGCATGGGGGAGGTGTGGCGGGCGCGCGACAGCCGCCTCGGCCGCGAGGTGGCGATCAAGGTGCTGCCGCGGCATCTCACCGCCGACCCGGCGGCGCTGCAGCGCTTCGAGCGCGAGGCGCGCGCGGTGGCGGCGCTGTCGCACCCCAACATCCTCGCCATCCACGACTTCGAGCGCGACGGCGAGACCCTCTTCGCGGTCACCGAGCTGCTCGAGGGCGAGAGCCTGCGCGATCGGCTGCGGAACGGGCCGGTGGCGCCGCGCCGCGTGCGCGAGTGGGGCGCCCAGATAGCGCGAGCGCTCGCCGCCGCGCACGACTGCGGCATCGTCCACCGCGACGTCAAGCCGGACAACCTCTTCCTCACCAACAGTGGCGTCAAGCTGCTCGACTTCGGCGTGGCGCAGCGGCAGCGGCCGCCCGATACGGTCGTGGGCGGCGAGAGCCTGCACACCATGGCGGGAACGGTGCTCGGCACCGTCGGCTACATGGCGCCCGAGCAGCTGCGCGGCGCGGGGGTCGACCTGCGCGCCGACGTCTTCGCGCTCGGCTGCGTGCTCTACGAGCTGCTGACCGGCGAGCGGGCGTTCGCGGGCTCCTCGGCGGGAGCGGCGATCGGTGCCATCCTCACGCGCGATCCGCCGCGGCTGGCGTCGCTCGGCGAGACGGCCGGCCCGCAGCTCGCCCGCATCGTCCGCCGCTGCTTGGAGAAGCAGGCCGAGTGGCGCTTCCAGAGCGCCCACGACCTGGCGCTCGCGCTCGAGGCCGAGACGGTGGGCGGCGTGGTTTCGGACGTAGCGGCGACGCTGAGCCCCGGAACGCTGGTGGCGCCGCAGCCGCGGATGCCGACGTGGATCAGCCGGCGCCGGCGTGCGCTCGCCATCGGCCTCGCTCTCGCTGGCGTCGCCGCTGCCGCGCTGGTGTTGCTGCTGCTCGGCCGACGTTGGGCGGCGCCCGCCAGCGGGCCGAAGCTGCGCACGCTCTCCTACTCGGGCCAGGACTGGAGCGCCGCCGTCTCGCCCGACGGCCGCGTTCTCGCCTTCGTCTCGCGCCGCGACGGGCAGCCGCGCATCTGGCTGCGGGCGCTGGCGACCGGCGAGGAGGCGGCGTTGACGAGCGGCCCGGACGAGGGGCCGCGCTTCTCTCCCGACGGCGCGAGCCTGCTCTTCGCGCGGCACGAGCAAGGCACGAGCTCGCTCTACCGCATCCCGGTGCTGGGCGGCGAGCCGCGGCTGGTGGTGCCTGGCGCGAGCGAAGGGGACTGGGCACCCGACGGCCGGCGAGTCTGCTTCATCCGCAGGCAGAGCGGCCGGCCCGGCTCGGTGCTCGGCGTGGCCGGCGTCGACGGCAGCGGCGAACGGCTGGTGCTGACGCGCAACGACGTGCGGGCGCTGGTCACGCCGCGGTGGTCGCCCGCCGGGGACCGCCTTGCCGTCGTGGTGAGCGGCGCGCTGCCCGGCCTGCCCGACGAGCTGTGGGTGGTCGACGTCGATGCGGGAAGGGGCCGAGCGCTCGCCACGCTGCCGGGCGGCCTCATCTCCGCCCCGGCCTGGCTGCGTGGCGGCGGCGCGCTGCTCTACGCGCAGGCCGAGCAGGTGAGCATGTTCAATCCCGCGAGCCGGCTCGTCGTGCAGCCGGCGCGCGGCGGCCGCCCGCGCGTGCTGCTCTCCTATCCGCAGCTCACGCGCGTGGTCGACCTGCTCGCCAGCGGCCGCGTGGTGGTCGACGCGATCACGCGGCGCGCGCGCCTGCGCGAGGTTGCGGTCCGCCGCGACCTTTTGGCCGTGGAACCAGGGTCGCGGGCGAGTGGCGAGGGCCGCTGGCTGACCCGCGGCGACCTCATCGACCGGCAGCCGGTCTACTCGCCGGACGGGAAGCTGGTGGTCTTCTCGTCGAGCCGCAGCGGCAACCTCGATCTGTGGGCCATCGACCGCGGCACCGGCGCGCTGCACCGCCTCACCGACGACCCTGCCACCGACTGGGACCCGGCGTTCACCGCCGACGGGCGGCAGCTGCTCTGGAGCTCCAACCGCAGCGGCCGCTTCCAGGTGTGGATCGCCGATGCCGACGGCCAGGGCCCACGCCAGCTGTCGCAGGATGGGTTCGACGCCGAGAACCCCACCGTCACCCCCGACGGCTGGGTGGTCTATGCCGGAGGGCCCGAGCAGCAGGGCGGCCTCTGGAAGCGGCGGCTGGACGGCAGCGGTTGGTCGCGCGTGCAGCGCCACAACCTCCTCAACCACCCGGAGGTTTCGCCCGACGGCCGTCTCGTCGCCTACCACGTCACCGTCCCCGGCGGCGTCGAGGTGGGCCTCGTCAGCGTGGCGAGCGGCGCGGCGGTGGGCGCTCCGCTGTTGCTCCGCGACAGCGCCGTCGCGCGCAGCACGGTGCTCGCGGTCAACCCCACCTCGATCGGCCGGCTGCGCTGGCAGCGAGACGGGCGCGGGCTGTTGGTGGTGACGGTCGACGACGCGGGACGCACGGGGGTGAGCGTGGCGCCCTTGGCCGACGGCGGCGACGGGCTGGCCGGGAACCTGCGCCCGCTTGCGGGCTTCGGCGACGAGCTGCAGCCGGAGTCGTTCGGCGTCGCTCCCGACGGCAGCGCGTTGACCCTCTCCGTCCCCGACTACACGATGGCGCTGATGGCGGTGGAGGGGCTCGAAGGCATCTCTCCTTGACACCTTCCTTGACACCCGAGGCGCCGTTGCTATCATGCTCAAAACAGGACTTTTCTAGTTCTGTTTCTTGTTCTCATCCCCGCACATGCTGCGCATCACCAAGCAGACCGACTACGGCATCGTGCTCCTCTCGCGCATGGCGGCGGAGCCCCAGCGGCAGCTCAACGCCCCCGAGCTGGCGGCGGAGGCGCAGCTGCCGCTGCCGACGGTGTCAAAGATCCTCAAGCTGCTCGCCCGCGACGGCCTGCTGACCTCGCACCGCGGCGTCAAGGGCGGTTACACCCTGTCGCGGCCCGCCGGGCGCATCACCATCGCCGAGGTGATCGGCTCGCTCGAGGGGCCCATCGCCATCACCGAGTGCATCGACGACGGCGGGCCGCACGACTGCCTCCAGCAGGGGCACTGTGCGGTGCAGGCCAACTGGCAGGTGATCAACCGCGCCATCCGCGGCGCGCTGCAGGAGATCACCCTCCAGGACATGGCCGACCAGCAGGTGCCGCAGCAGCTGGTGCAGCTCGGCGCCCTGCGCCGCGTCGCCGCGCGCTGAGCCCGCGGCCTTCGGCTCACCGATCCCCGCAGGAGATTCCGATATGCCCACCACTGCCACCGCCACCATCGAGCAGCTCGCGCTGCGCGATTACAAGGCGGGGTTCGAGACCCTCGTCGAGCAGGAGGTCTTTCCTCCCGGCCTCGACGAGGACGTCGTGCGCGCCATCTCGGTGAAGAAGAACGAGCCCGAGTGGCTCCTCGAGTGGCGGCTCAAGGCCTTCCGCCACTGGCTCAAGATGAGCGAGCCCACCTGGGCCAACGTCCACTACGGCCCCATCGACTACCAGGCGATCTCCTACTTTGCCGGCCCGCCGAAGAAGGGCCCGAAGAGCCTCGACGAGGTCGACCCCGAGATCCTCAAGACCTACGAGAAGCTCGGCATCCCGCTGCAGGAGCGGGCGATCCTCGCGGGAGTGGCTGTGGATGCCGTTTTCGACAGCGTCTCGGTGGCGACCACCTTCAAGGCCAAGCTCAAGGAGGCGGGCGTGCTCTTCATGCCCTTCTCCGAGGCGGTGCACGAGCACCCCGAGCTGGTGAAGAAGTACCTCGGCTCGGTGGTGCCGCCCAACGACAACTTCTTCGCCGCGCTCAACTCGGCGGTCTTCTCCGACGGCTCCTTCGTCTTCGTGCCCAAGGGCGTGCGCTGCCCGATGGAGCTGTCGACCTACTTCCGCATCAACGCCAAGAACACCGGCCAATTCGAGCGCACCCTGATCGTCGCCGAGGAGGGGGCCACCGTCTCCTATCTCGAAGGC
>DATNCU010000495.1:0-2930 GCA_035607145.1 Thermoanaerobaculia bacterium | reverse complement strand
GGCGTGGGCACCGGGACCGGCGCGTCGGCGGGGGCGGCGGCTGGTGCCGCGACGGTCGTCGGCGGGGGAGCTGCGGCGCCGGCGTCGACCGGCGAAGGAGCGACCGCCGGCGTGGTCGCCTGCGCGGCGGCAGGCACGGCGGAGGCGATGGCGAGGACGAACAGGGCGGCAGCACTGCCGGCGCGGTGACGCATGCGCTTGTCTCCTGACAGTTGAAGGAGCGCCTGGAGACTATGGCAACGCGGGCACCGTCGCCCACGGGTATCTACTGGCGCTAGTCTCGACACGTGGCGGGCATCCTCACGCTGCTCACCGACTTCGGCCTCGGCGACTACTACGTCGGTGCGGTCAAGGGCACCGTGCTGCGGCTCGCGCCGGGAACTCAGCTCGTCGATCTCTCGCACGAGGTGCCGGCGGGTGACGTCGAGGCGGCGGCGGACCTGCTGGCGGGCGCCGCGCCGGCGTTCCCCGCCGGCACGGTGCACCTCGCCGTGGTCGATCCCGGCGTCGGCAGCGCGCGACGGCTGCTCGTCGTGCAGTCGGGAGGGCAACAGTTCGTGGCGCCCGACAACGGGCTGCTGACGGCGCAGTTGCGTGCCGGTGGCGAGGCGTGGTCGGTGACGCAGACGGACCTCTTCCTCGACCAGGCCGACGGGCATGGCGGCGGCGCCACCTTCCACGGCCGCGACCGCTTCGCTCCCATCGCGGCGGCGCTGCTGCGCGGCGACCATCCGAATACGCTGGGCGAGGCGATCGACGACGCCGTGCGCCTGGTGCTGCCGGAGCCGCGGCGCGAGAGCACGGCAGGTGGTGTGGTCCTGCACGGTCGCGTCGTGCGCGTCGACCGCTTCGGCAACTTGGTCACCGACCTGCCAGCGGCGTGGCTCGACGACGCCGCGGCCGCCACTTCCTGGATCGCCCACGTCGGCTCCGACGCGGGCGGCGTGGGGCCGGTCGCGCTGCGGCGCGTGCGCTTCTACGAGGAGCTGCCGCCGGGCGAGCCGGGCGTGCTCACGGGATCACTCGGCACGCTCGAGCTGTCGCTGCGCGGCGAGAGCCTGGCCGCGCGCTGGGGCGTCGGTCGCGGCGCGGCCGTGCGCATCGAGCCGCGCTGACCGGCGGTGCGCGGGCGGCTGGCGCCGCGCTCCTCGCGCCGCCTCAGCCGCCGAGCAGCTGCCCCACGCGCGCCGCGTCCTCAGCCGTGTCGACGCCCGGCACCGCGCTCTCCACCACCAGCACGCGCAGCCGGATGCCGTTCTCCAGCGCCCGCAGCTGCTCGAGCGACTCGCTGCGCTCGAGCGGCGACGGCGCCAGCGTCGCGAGCCGCAGCAGCGTCTCGCGCCGGTAGCCGTAGAGCCCGAGGTGGCGCAGCGGCGCCGCTCCCCCCGGGTGGCGCGGGAACGGAATCGGCGCGCGGCTGAAGTAGAGCGCGTAGCCCTCGCGGTCGAGCACCACCTTCACCACGTGCGGGTTGTCGAGGTCGCCCGCCGCGGCCGGCGTCGCCAGCGTCGCCATGCCGTCCTCGGGGTGCGCCGCGAGGTGCAACGCCAGGCGTGAGATGGCTGCCGGGTCGACCAGCGGCTCGTCTCCCTGCACGTTGACGATCGCCTCGGCGTCCCACTCGCGCGCCGCCCAGGCGATGCGGTCGGTGCCGCTCGCGCACTCCTCGGGCGTCATCTGATGCTCGCCGCCGAAGAAGTCCACCGCCTGCGCCACACGCACGTCGTCGGTGAGCACGACGACGCGCGAGATCCCCTCCGCCCGCCGCGCCCGCTCGTAGACGTGCTGCACCATCGGCTTGCCGCCGAGCATCAAGAGCGGCTTGCCGGGCAAGCGCGTCGAGGCGTAGCGGGCCGGGATTGCGGCGACGACGCTCAATGGCGGCGATTGAGCACGAAGTCCGGCGCCAGCTCGAGCGCGTCGCGCGCATCGCCGGGCGCGAACGGCGACAACGCCTCGCGCGCCTCCTCGGCGAAGTCGTGCGCCATCTCCTCGACCTCGTCGACCGTGCCCTCGCGCCGCACCACATCCAATACTTGCTCCGGCCCGACGCGCTCGAAGGCGCGATCCTCGAGCACCTGCTGCACCAGTCGCCGCTCGCCGGGGCCGACGCGCGGCAGCAGCAGGATGAGCGGCAGCGTGAGCTTGCCCTCCTTGAGGTCCGAGAGCACGGGCTTGCCGAGCTCCGCCTCGGAGGCGGTGAAGTCGAGCAGGTCGTCGACGAGCTGGAAGCAGGTGCCGAGGCTCTTCCCGTAGCGGCGGAGCGCGCGTTGCGCTGCCTCGGCGTCGAGCCGTTGCGGGCCGCGCGAGGGGATCAGGCAGGGCACCGAGCAGGCGGCGGCGAAGAGGTGCGCCGTCTTGCGGTCGATGATGCCGAAGTACTCGTCGACGGAGAGGTCGATCGAGCCCAACCGCTGCAGCGCCAGCAGCTCGCCTTCCACCATCTTGAGCGTGGCGTCGCACAGCTCGCGCACCACCGCGAGGTTGCCGTGCGAAAGCGCCATGCGCATGGCGTTGGTGTAGAGCCAGTCGCCGAGCAGCACGGTGAGGCTGTTGCCCCACAGCTCGTTGACGGTGGTCTGGCCGCGGCGCAGCGTGGCGTGGTCGATGACGTCGTCGTGGATCAGCGTCGCGGTGTGGATGAACTCCACCACCGCGGCGTAGGTGACTTCCTCGTCGCTGTCGTGGCCGAGTAGGCGCGCCACGAGCAACAGCAGAGCCGGCCGCATGCGCTTGCCGCCGCTCCGCGCCAGGTAGTCGCCGGCGTGGTGGATGAACGGCACGTCGGAGGCGAGGCGGGCGCGGAACACCTCTTCCGTCGCCGCCAGCTTGTCGCCGATCAACGCCAGGAAGCGCTCGGGCGACGGCGGCGCGATCTTGTGCCGCCGCTCGATCGCGGCCGGCTTCAGCGGCTGGGCGGTCATCGCGCG
>DATNCU010000407.1:0-3565 GCA_035607145.1 Thermoanaerobaculia bacterium | reverse complement strand
CCAGCTCACGAAGAGCGCGCCGAAGCTCCACGTGACGGGGCCCGAGACGTGGAAGATGGAGACCGCGAGCGGCAGCACGAAGCCGCCGATCCGCTTGCCGAGACCCAGCCGTTCGCTGGCGTCGACGAGCGCGGGCAGCGTGGCGATCGACGAGCTGGAGCTGAAGGCGATGAGCTGCGGCGGCAGCGCGGCGCGCGCGAACTTCCCCATCGGCACGCCGCCGAGCAGCCTCACCAGCGGGTAGAGCAGCAGGATGCCGGCGATGCAGCCGAGCGAGTAGGCGGCGACGTAGAAGCCCATCGCGCCGGCGACCGCGGCGCCGGCGTGGGCGGCGAGCGGCAGCACCAGCGCGAAGACGCCCACCGGCGCGGCGGCGATCACCCAGGTGACGAGCCGCATCATCGCCTCGCCGAGGGCGGTGAAGAAGCCGACCAGCGTGGCCCGCGAGGCCGGCGCGCTCTTGGCGATCGCCAGCGCCAACAGCAGCGTGAAGAGGATCAGCGGCACCATCTGCCCCGCCGCCGCGGCGGCGATCGGGTTCGGCGGCAGCAGCGAGCCGATCCAGGCGGCGAGCGTCTGTCCTTCGCCGCCGGCGATCTGCCCCGCCGCCTCGGCGGCGCCAGCGGGCAGCGGCGGCCGCGCCGCACCCTGCGGCAACAGACCGAAGATCACCGGCGCGAGCGGGATGAACACCGCGCACATCACCACCAACAGCAGCACGAAGACGAGCAGCGCGCGGCCGCCCAGCCGCCCGATCGCCTTGACGTCGCTGGCCGAGGCGACGCCGGTGACCAGCAGCGAGACGACGAGCGGGATCACCGTCATGCGGATGGCGGTGATCCACAGCGCGCCCAGCGGCGCCACGAAGTCGGCCGCGGCCACCGCGCCCGGGCCGCCCCACGCGGCGATGGCGACGCCGATCCCCAGCGCGGCGACCAGCGCCACCAGGACGCGCGCGCTGTCTTTCACTTCAGCGGGCCGCGAGCAGCTCGGCGCGCGAGAAGAAGAAGGCGAGCTCCTTCTCGGCGTTCTCGGGCGAGTCGCTGCCGTGGATAGCGTTCTTCTCGATCGAAGTGGCGAAGAGCTTGCGGATGGTCCCCTCGTCGGCCTTCGCGGGGTCGGTCGCGCCCATCACCTGCCGCAGATAGGGGACGGCGTCGTCGCGCTCGAGCGCCAGCGGCATGCACGGCCCGCTGGTCATGAACTCCACCAGGCTGCCGTAGAACGGACGCTCGGCGTGCACCTCGTAGAAGGCCTGCGCCTGCTCGCGCGACAGATGCAGCACGCGCGCGCCGCGCAGCTTGAAGCCGACCTTCTCGAGGTGGGCGACGATGTTGCCGGCGTTGCCGGCGGCAAAGGCATCAGGCTTGACGATCGCAAGGGTATGAGCCATCGGATCCTCTCTCACATCAGGTTGCTGGTGTCGTCTTCTTCGAGCACGCTGTACTCGCCGTCGGGCGAGCCCAGCACGTAGATCTGGTCCACCACTTCCATCGCGCCGTCGGGGCCGAGCAGCAGCGCGGCGCCGGCGGGGATGCCGACGCCCCAGCGCACGCCAGGCTGGCGCATCATCTGCCGCAGCCGGCGGTCGTGCTCGGGGTCGAAGTTGGGCTCGACGACGCCGCCCTCGAGCCAGCCCAGCGCGGTGATCGCGTTGCCGCCGAAGACGCTGCGCGCGATGACGCCCATGCACTGGGCGGCGGCGGCGATCGCCACAACCGTGCCGCCGCTGCTGAGCCGCTGCTCGAGCGCCGTCGCCACCGGCGTGCTGCCGATCGCCTCGATGAGGTGGTCGGGCACGCCGCCGCCGATGTACACCCCGGCCACCTCGCCCACGCGCTGCGCGTTCTTCTCGCGCCGGCCGTCGCGGCCGCGGTAGATGGGCAGGTTCTCGAGCTCGCGCTCGAAGCTCTCGCGCAGGTAGGCCGCGAAGTGCTGCGGGTAGTCGGTGGAACCGCTCGCCGCCGGCAGGAAGCCGATGGCGCCGGCAGGGGTCTTCTCCACCCAGGCGCTGTCGGCGTCGAGGGTCTCGCCGAAGCTGAACTCGCCGCCGCCGAGCAGGGCGAGCCACCCGCCGCCCGGCGGGCGCGTGAAGGGGACGTGGAGGTCGGAGGTGTTGAGCATCCGCGGGACGAGCTGTGAGCGGGCCGCTACTTGCTGCTGCTTCCCGCTACTCTCTGAGCGCCTTCGCCGCGGTGGCCCCGAGATCCGACGGCGACTCGACGACGTGGATGCCGGCCGCGCGCATGGCCTCCATCTTCTCCGCCGCCGTGCCCTTGCCGCCGGCGACGATGGCGCCGGCGTGCCCCATGCGCCGTCCCGGCGGCGCCGTGCGGCCGGCGATGAAGCCGACGACCGGGCGGTCGAAGTTGGCCTTGACCCACGCCGCGGCCTCCTCCTCGGCGCTGCCGCCGATCTCGCCGATCATGATCACCGCCTCGGTCGCGGGGTCGTTCTTGTACGCCGCCAGCACGTCGATGAAGTTGGTGCCGTTGAGCGGATCGCCGCCGATGCCGACGCAGGTCGACTGGCCGAGCCCGAGGTTGGTGAGCTGCCACACCGCCTCGTAGGTGAGCGTCCCCGAGCGCGAGACAACGCCGACGTTGCCGGCCTTGTGGATGTGGCCGGGCATGATGCCGATCTTCGCCTTGCCGGGGGTGATGATGCCGGGACAGTTCGGTCCGATCAGCCGCACGCGCCCTTTCCCGTGCTTGTGCGCCATCTGATGGAGGAACTCCTTCACCCGCAGCATGTCGCGGACCGGGATGCCTTCGGTGATGCAGACGATGAGCTCGATGCCTGCGTCAGCCGCCTCCATGATGGCGTCGGCGGCGAACGGCGGCGGCACGAAGATCATCGTGGCGTTGGCGTGCGTCGCCTGCCGCGCCTCCTCCACCGAGTCGTAGACCGGGATCCCCTCCACCGCCTGGCCGCCCTTGCCGGGCGTCACGCCGGCCACCACCTGGGTACCGTAGTCGCGGCAGCCGAGGGCGTGGAAGGTGCCCTCTTTGCCGGTGATCCCCTGCACGATGAGGCGCGTGTTCTCGTCGAGCCAGATCGCCATGACTACTTCGCTCCCCGCACGGCGGCGACGGCCTTCTGCGCCGCGTCGGCCATCTGCTCGGCGACGATGAACGGGAAGGGCGCCTCGTGCAGGATGCGCCGCCCCTCTTCGACGTTGGTGCCTTCGAGCCGCACCACCACCGGCAGCGTCACGTTGCCGAGGTGCTCGATGGCGGCGACCACGCCACGCGCGATACGGTCGGTGCGCGCGATGCCGCCGAAGATGTTGATCATCACCGCCTCGACCGCGGGGTCGGAGACGAGGATCTGGAAGGCGTTCTGCACCGCCTCTTGCGAGGCGCCGCCGCCGACGTCGAGGAAGTTCGCCGGCTCGCCGCCGTAGAGCTTGATGATGTCCATCGTCGCCATCGCCAGGCCGGCGCCGTTCACCAGGCAGCCGATCGAGCCGTCGAGTGCGATGTAATTCAGCTCGGCTTTCTTCGCGCGAACGTCGAGCTCGTTCTCTTGCGATTCGTCCGCCATCGCGGCGATGGTCTTTTGG
>DATNCU010000388.1:0-7527 GCA_035607145.1 Thermoanaerobaculia bacterium | reverse complement strand
CAGGAAGGCGAAGACGTCCACCGTCTGCGCGATGCGCTCGTCGAGCGCCGTGCCGGCGCCGTGGCCGCTGCCGCTGCTGGGGCGCAGCAGGATGACGCCGCGCGAGCCGGTGGCGGCCTGCAGCCGCGCCGTCATCTTGCGCGAGTGCATGGGGTCGACGCGCGCGTCGTTGGCGCCGGTCATGAAGAGGATCGCCGGGTAGGTGCGGCGGTCCTCGACGTGGTGGTACGGCGAGTAGGCGTATAGCGCCGCGAACTGGTCGGGGTCGGTGACGGTGCCGAACTCGGGGATGTTGAAGCGGCCGTTGGGCTCCAGCTCCGAGCGCAGCATGTCGTAGACGCCGACGTGGCTCACCACGGCGCGAAAGAGCGCGGGGCGCTGCGTGAACGCCGCGCCCATCAGCAAGCCGCCGTTGCTGCCGCCCTGGATCGCCAGCCGGTCGGCGCTCGTGTAGCCGGCCTTGATCAGGTGCTCGGCGCAGGCGATGAAGTCGTCGAAGACGTTCTGCTTCTTGGTGAGCGCGCCCGCCCAGTGCCAGGCGTCGCCGAACTCGCCGCCGCCGCGCAGGTTGGCCAGCGCCCAGACGCCGCCGTGGTCGAACCAGATGCGGTTCTCGGGCACGAAGTAGGGGCTGGTGCTGATGCCGTAGCCACCGTAGCCGGTGAGCAGCGTCGGCGCCTTGCCGTCGCGCGGCGCGCCCTTCTTGCGCACGATCGAGAGCGGCACGTGCGTGCCGTCGGGCGAGATCGCCTCCTCGCGCAGCACCTCGAGGTCGGAGAAGTCGAGCGGCCAGGAATCGGCGAGCTTCGTCGGCTGCGCCGCTTCCGCCGGCTTGGTGGCGTCCGCCTGCCAGTAGCTCGCCGGCGTGGTGAATGAGCTGGTGCCGAAGAGCACGAGGTCGGAGTCGGTGGAGGTGGCGACCTCGCGCACGGTGGAGACCGGCGGCACCGGCAGCAGTCCGCGCGGCCGCCCCTCGAGGTCGAACACGCGCACCTGCTGCGGTCCGCCCACCTGGTCGCGCACTAGCAGCGCGGTGGCGGTGGGAATGAGCGTGCGCAGGATGAAGCTGCTCTCGATCACCGCCTCCGAGGTGGGCACCAGCTCGCGCGCCTGCGCCCAGGTCGGCGGCGGACCGCTCGCGGGCAGCGCGAGCTTGAGCACCCGCCCGCGCGGCGCGTCCTTTCGCGAGATGGCGTAGAGCGCGCCGTCGGCGCCGAAGGCCACCGTCTTCACGCCGTCGGCATAGTCGCCGATCTGCGTCCAGGTGCCGTCGGCCGAGCGCACGTACTGCCGGTACTCGTCGCCGTCGCCGTTCTGCACGTTGGCGACGATCAGCTTGCCGTCGGGGCTGCGCTGCAGGTCGATCTCGGCGATCTTCGGGAAGTCGCGGCCGATCTCGTAGCGGTCCTCGGCGGCCGGCGTGCCGAGCCGGTGGTAGTAGACCTGCGTGTAGAGGTCGAGGTCGTCGGCCGCCCGCTCGCCCTCCTTCGGATAGCGGGTGTAGAAGAGGCCGCCGCCGTCGGCGTCCCAGACCGCGGTGCCGAGCGCGGTACCGCCGTAGACGCGTCCCACCTGGTCGGGCAGCTTGCGGCCGCTGTCGACCTCGTAGACGTGCAGGAAGCCGCGCTCGGAGCCGCCTTCGGAGAGCGACACTGCGATCTTCTTGCCGTCCGGCGAGGGCACGTACCAGTCGATCGAGGTGCCGCCCTTCGGATCGATGGCCAGCGGGTCGAGCACCGTCTTCTCGTGCGCCACGTCGGCGGGCAGCGGCATCACCACCAGCGACGGCTGCTGCCGCGGCGGCTGGAAGCGCAGCGCGAAGAGCCGGCCGCCGGCGATCTTGAGCCCGCCGCGGCGCACGACGGTCATCTTGAGGATGCGCGAGACGTCGGCGCGGATCCGCTCGACGCCCGGCAGCGAGTCGAGCACGTAACGCGCGTGCGCGTTCTGCCCCTCGCTCCACGCCTGCACCGCGGGATCGTTCCAGTCCTCGAGCCAGCGGTAGTCGTCCGTCACCTTGACGCCGTGGTAGACGTCGGTGACCGGGCGGCGGTCGGCGACCGGAGCGGCGACGTAGGCGGGGGCCGCGGCGAGGCCAGCAAAGGCGGCGAGCGAGAGGACGACAGCGAGGACGCGGGCGCGCATCGGAAGCTCCTTCCTGTCGAGTGCAACAGTCTATGGCTGGTGTCGGCAGAGAGCCGCGTTCCGGCAGACGAGGGCGGAAAAACGCACCGGCCCGTCCGTCTAATATGAGTGAAGCCCAGCAGGGGCAAGGAGGCGGAATGGACGTCGATCGCGACCACATCATCCACCTCGTGAACGGTCGACTGCGCGAGGGCAACCCGCGCTCCTCGACGCGTCGAGCCGACGTCGAGCGCATGGTAGGCGCGGCGCTGGCCAAGGGGGCGCAGCCGCACCTGGTCGTCCACTTCCACGGCGGGCTGGTGAACGAGAAGGCCGGCCGCGGGGTCGCCAAGAAGCTGGCGCCGAGCTACGTCGGGGCCAACCGCTATCCCCTGTTCTTCGTCTGGGAGGCGGGCCTGCTCGAGGCGATCGGCAACAACCTCGAGGACATTCGCCGCGACCCGATCTTCCGCCAGCTGGTGAAGAAGGTGACGCGCACGGTGCTGACGCAGCTGCCGGCGGCGGCGGGGTTCAAGGGCGCCGGCACCAAGGTGGACGCGGAAAGCCTCGAAGGGGAATTCGACGAGTGGTTCGCCGGCAAGCGTTCGACGCTTCCCGAGGCGCTCGGCGGCAAGCCTTCGGACGCGGTGCTCAAGGGCGGTGCCGTCGCCGAGCCGTCGGAGGGAGACCTGCAGGCGCGCATCCAGGGCGAGCTCGACGTCGACGTCGAGCTGCAAGAGACGCTCGAGCGGGTCAACGCCACCATCACCCCCGAGAGCCTTGCCAACCCGACGCCGAAGATCGACGCTCCCGGCGCCGTGGTGAGCCCGCTCACCGAGATCTCCCCGGAGCAGGTGGGCGAGGTGCTCGACGTCAAGCAGGGCAAGGGCGCGCTGAGCCTAGCCAAGGTCGCGCTGCTGATCGCCCGGGTGGCGATCCGCGTCATCCGCCGGTTCATCGACGGGCGAGCCCACGGCCTGTACAACACCGTCGTCGAGGAGATCCTCGCCGCCGCCTACATCGACAAGGTCGGCGGCCTGATCTGGGGGCAGATCAAGAAGGACACTGAAGATGCCTTCGCGGACTCAGCGACCAGCGGCGGCGCTGCGTTGCTCGACATCATCGCCGCGCAGCAGAAGGCCGCCGCCAAGAGCTTCGCGCGCATCACCCTCATCGGCCACTCGACGGGGGCCATCTACATCTGCAACTGGCTCGATCACGCGGCAGCGGCGCTGCCGGGAGTGAAGTTCGAGGTGATCTTCCTCGCCCCCGCCGTCACCCACGCGCGGATGGCCAAGACGCTCGCCGGCAATGCCGCAACGATCGGCAAGTTCCGTCTCTTCGGCATGCACGACGAGGTGGAGTCGGCGGACCGGCTGGTGTCGATCGTCTACACGCGCTCGCTGCTCTACTTCGTCTCCGGCGTGGTGGAGTTCGACGGCGGCAAGCGGGCCGTGGACGAGCCGCTGGTGGGCATGGAGCGCTACCTGATCGACCCCACGTTTACCGCGCAAGCCTTCCCCGCCGTGGCCGCGGTGAAGAAGTTCCTCGGCGGCGCCGGCTTCGCGATCTGGTCGAAGACGGCGGCTGGGGCCGCTGCGGGCAGCACCACCCTGTCGGCCAAGCACGGCGACTTCGACGACGACCCGCAGACGGTAGCCTCGCTGGTGCACATCCTCGGCAACGGGTTCTAGGAGTGCGCGCGGACGACTACGCGCTGCTGGTCGGCATCCAGCGTTATCCCGGCACCAAGTTGGCGGCGCTGCAGGGGCCGTGCAACGACGTCGCCCACTTCAAGTCGTGGCTGCTCGACCCGCAAGGGGGAGACATCGACCCCCAGAACGTGCGGGAGCTGATCACCGACGAGCCGCCGCTGGCGCCGGCGCCGGCGCTGGAAGTCTTTCCGCCCACCCAGGCGCAGTTCTACGCCCTCTTTCGCAGCATCGTCTTCGGCGCCGGGCCGGTGCCGATCAAGCGGCCGCAGGGGCGGCTCTACCTGTTCTTCTCGGGCCACGGCTTCAGCGACCTGCACGAGACCACCACCCACGCCGCGCTGTACTGCGCCAACGCGCAGCCCGGGTTGTCGCTGAACATCAACGGCACGGCGCTGGCGAATTGGTGCGTGCGCGCCGCGGTGTTCGGCGAGGTCGTGCTGGTGATGGACTGCTGCCGCGACTCCGAGGTGTCGAAGAAGCTCGACATCGTCCCCCTCGACGCGGTCAACGACGCGGCCGGCGCCAAGAAGGTGAAAAAGCTCGAGATCTATGCCGTTCCCTTTGCCGAGAAGGCGCAGGAGCGCAGCTTCAAGGACCTCGGACGGCCGCAGGGTCTGCTCACCTACACGCTGGTGTCGGCACTGTACGGGGCACCGCTGGCCCAGATGGGTTTCGGCGCTGGTGCGAAGAAAGGCCGCAGCGGGCATGCCCTGAAGGAGTTCCTGCAGGGCTGCTGGCCCGACGTCGCCGGGCTGGATGGTCCCGATGCGCCGGAGGTGGTGCTGCCCAACACCGGCGACATCTGCTTCTCGGTGCTGCCGCCGCGACTGGTGCCGCGACGGGTCCGCTTGGCGCCGCCGGTGCTGACACCGGCTACGCTCAAGGTGGTGGACGATGCCGGCAACGACTACGTGGTAGTCGACCTGCTGCACGCGCCGGCGATGGCGCGGGTGACGGTGGCCGGCGCGGCGCCGGTCGAGCAGCCGTTCGACGGCACCGAGATCCTGCTCGAGCTCAGGCCGCAGATCTACGAGGCACGCCTCGACGCGCCGGGGGCGCCGCCGCGCTCGGTGCTGCTGCCGACGGTGGGGGACAGCGATGTCGTCCTCTGAAACCAAGGTGCAGGTCAGCAGCGCCGATCCCTTCGCCGAGGTGTCGCTCGTCGACGCCCACTACCGGGTCCGCGCGAGCGGCTTGGGCACGATCGAGCAGAGCCTGCCGCCCGGCCTCTACGTGGCGCGGGCGCGTTCCGGCGACGTCACCCAGCAGCAGACGCTGCGCATCACCGCCGGCGCAACTGAGGAGCACGTGCGCTTCGGCGAGGTGGGGCTGCTGCGCTCGAGCGCACCGGAGGAGATCGCCTCCCAGCAGGCCGCGGTGGCTCAGTACCTGCCGGCCGGCCGCCAGGACGACGGGTGGGTGCTGCTGGGGCTCCGCGGCGGCGGGCGCGGGAGCGGGGAGACGTCGCTGGCCTCCGCGCCGCTGCCGCCCGAGAGCCTGCAGGGGTTCGCACTCTGCACTCTCGACGGCGAGGTGGTGCACGACCTCGGCGCCCTGCCGGCGACGGTGACTCCGAGCGGCCACCAGGCGGTGGTGGCGGTGGCGCCGCCGGGCTGGTACGCGCTGGCGATCCCGGTCGACCAAGGCCGCCGCGCGCTGTTCCCCCTGCGGGTGCAACCGCAGTGGTCGCCCAGCGTCTTCATCGAGATGCGCCCCGACGAGGCGGCATGGCGGCCCAACCTCGACACCATGCAGGTGAGCTACGACCCCGCCGAGTGGGGGATCTACCGCAACCCGCAGCGGCTGCGGGCGATCGAAGAGGCGCGCCGGGCGCTGGCGCGCGGGCGCGGCGCACAGACGCCGGAGGTGATGGGGATTCTCTACGAGCAGGGGTTCGAGGACCCCATGCTCGGTCTGCTGGCGATCGCGCTGCTGCTCGCCGGCGGCGAAGCATCGAGCGCGTTCACGGAGGTGCTCGAGAACACCGGCGAGCTGCTCGGCCACGACCACCCCGACCTGGTGATCGCGCGCGCCGTGGCGCGGCGCGACCGCCTCGCGCCCGGCCTGCAGCGGCACCGTGGCGACCGCGGTGCGCTGGTCGCGCCTCCCCTGCTGCGCGCCAACTGGGACCGGCTGTTGGGCCTCAAGGAGCGCCAGGGCGAGTTGCTCGACCCGGCCGGCCCGCTCTTCGCGCCGGCGCGCAACGCCCTGCGCGCGGAGGTCTGGATGTTGTGGTGGCAGGCGCCTCCGACCAGCATGGCGTTCGCCACGCCGGCCGCCAAGGGCCCGCAGCAGCAGCGTCGAGTCAAGCGCGCCGCCGGCTCCGCGGAAGCGCTGCTGGCCGAGTTGTTCAGCAAGTGGAAGGGCAGGTTGAGCGACCCGCGTGCGGTGCGCAGCTGGTACAACGATCATTGGATGTCGCTGTCGGCCGTCGAGCGTTCGGTGGTGCGCGCTTACATGCAGCTCACCGAGCTCGACGAGCCGGGCCGCACCCTGCCGAAGGGCTACGCCAGCCGACTGGCGAAGGTGGCCGACGTGCCGCTGCCGGTGCTCAAGGAGACGCTCGAGCGGCTGTCGAAGCGCCTCGACAACCCCAGCAGCTAGCCTGCGGCTCAGAGTCGCTCACCACGTCTCCGTAACTTTGGACAGTCCGCGCGGCGCCTCGGTGTCGCGGCCCATGGCCTCGGCCAGCCGGTAGCTCCACAGCTGCGCGGCGAGCACGGCGGTGATGGGGCTCAGCCACTCGGGCAGGAGCCGCGGCAGACGGATGGGCGAGCGCGCGAGCGCGAGCGCCTCCTTTTCATCGGAAAGCGCCACCAAGTCGACGCCGCGCTCGTTCACCAGCGTGGCGAGCAGCGCCAGGTGGTCGCGGTAGACGGCGCCGGCGGGGACGACGGCGAGCACCGGGAAGCCGGGCGCGGCCATGGCTGCCGGACCGTGGCGGAAGTCTGCCGTCGAGTAGGGCTCGGCCATCACGTAGGTGAGCTCCTCGAGCTTGAGCGCCCACTCGCACGCGGTGGCGTAGTGGAAGCCGCGGCCGAGGACGACGCAGCGAGGCATCGTGGTGTAGCGCGCGGCCACCGACGCGATGGCCTCGTCGAGCTGCAGCGTCGCACGCGCGGCCCCAGGAACGCGCGCGAGCGCCGCGCCGTCGTCCTCGCCGCCGGGCAGCGCGGCGGAGAGCATGGCGACGGCGAGCAGCTGACTCGTATAGGTCTTGGTGGCGGCGATCGCGAGCTCCGCTCCGGCGCCAGTCGGGATCACCATGTCGGCGGCGGCGGCGAGCGGCGATGAAGGCTCGTTCGTGATCACCAGCGTCGGCGCGCCCTGGCGCCGCGCCTCGGTCACCACGCTGACGACGTCGGGCGATTGGCCCGACTGCGAGATGGCGACGACGAGCGCGCCGTCGAGGCGCGGCGGGGTGCCGTAGTGAGTGAACAGGGACGGCGTCGCCATCGCCACCGACAGCCGGTTCCGCGCTCCCCACAGGTATTGCGCGAAGAGGCCGGCGTTGTCGGAGCTGCCGCGCGCCGCGAGCAGCACCCACTCCGGCCGCCGCGCTGTGATCTCGCGCGCTACCTCCGCCACGTGAACTGCCTGCGTGCGGAGCAGCCGCTTCAGCACCTCCGGCTGCTCGTGGATCTCGGACCAGAGACTCACGATCAGCGCGCGGCGTCCGCTCCGCCGT
>DATNCU010000387.1:0-2030 GCA_035607145.1 Thermoanaerobaculia bacterium | reverse complement strand
AGTCGATGGGGTGGAAGGTGCCGTCCTTGCGCAGGCTCTCGCAGGAGTTGAAGTCCCAGCCGAAGAAGGTGTTGATGGTGAGGCAGGTGTCCTCCAGCCACGACCGCTCGTCGGCGTCGATGGGCGGCGCCTCCATGCGGTAGCGGTCGTGCAGCGGCGCCGCCGGGTCGTACTTGACGACGTTGACCTGCGGCCCCATGCCGATGGCGCGCACGAAGAGGTCGAACGGCACCACCGCCGCCTGCAGGTGCATGACGTTCTTGCCGCTCTCCTCGTAGGCCTCGCGCAGCTTCGCCTCGTCGTCGATCTTGGAGACGCCGCGCCAGGCGCCGCCGTCGTAGGGCTTCATGAACAGCGGGTAGCCCACCTGCTCGCCCACCTTGCCGAGGTCGAACAGCTTGGCGTAGCGGCGCAGCGTCACATCGAGGTCGGGGTTGCTCTGCTCGTACTCCTTGGGCGGCACCATCCAGGTCTTGGGGATCGGCATGCCCAGCCGCAGCATCGCCGCGTAGGTGGTGTGCTTCTCCATTGCCTGCACCGCCCACGGGTTGTTGAGCACGTAGACGTCGTCGAGGATCACCGCCTTCTTGATCCACTCGCGGCTGGTGTAGTACCAGTGGGTCAGGCGGTCGAGCACCACCGTGTACTTGGTGCCCTGCTGGAGGTCGAAGGGCTCGATCGTCACCCGCTCGACGCCCACCCGCACCTCCTCGCCCTGCCAGGGGATAGCGAGGTCGAGCCGGCGCAGCAGGTGCTCGAAACAGAGCGGCCAGCAGAGGTCGGCGCCGAGCGAAAGTCCGATCCAGCGGGTGGTGGTGGGCATGCGGGCTCCTCCGAAGGGCTGCGGTACGGGGCTATTCTATGAAGTCGACGCCCGAGCTGAGGCACGCGGGTTGCAGCATTTCTCTGGTCCTACTGCCGCCACCTCGGCGAGGGCAGACACGGAGACCGATGAGCGAGAGCTCGGAGAACGACTTCCCTACCCCGGCCGCGACCACCGACACCGAGATCCACGGCCGCCCCGCCGGGGAACCGCTGCGCAAGGTCGAGGAGCAGTTCGAGCGGCTGGTCGCAGGGGTGCGCGACTACGCCATCTTCCTGCTCGACGCCAACGGCGTCGTCAGGAGCTGGAACGCCGGCGCCGAGCGCATCAAGGGCTATCTGCCGGTAGAGATCATCGGCCAGCACTTCTCGCGCTTCTACCCGGCCGACGTCCGCAGCACCGGGTGGCCGCAGAAGGAGCTCGCGCTCGCCGCCCGCGACGGCCACTTCGAGGACGAGGGCTGGCGCGTGCGCAAGGACGGCAGCCGGTTCTGGGCCAACGTCGTCATCAGCGCCCTCTACGACGACGCCGGCAAGGTCCGCGGCTACCTCAAGATCACCCGCGACCTGACCGAGCGCAAGCTCGCCGAGGAGGCGCTGCGGCTGAGCGAGGAGCGGCTGCGACTGCTCGTCGAGGGGGTCAGCGACTACGCCATCTTCATGCTCGACGCCGAGGGCAAGGTGGCGACCTGGAACACCGGGGCCGAGCGGCTCAAGGGTTACAAGGCCGACGAGATCATCGGCCGCCACTTCTCCAACTTCTACCCCGACGAGGCGCGCGCCCGCCGCTGGCCGCAGCAGGAGCTCGAGCTCGCCACGCGCGACGGCCGCTTCGAAGACGAAGGGTGGCGGCTGCGCAAGGACGGCACGCGCTTCTGGGCCAACGTCGTCATCACCGCGCTGCGCGACGCCGACGGCAAGCTGCAGGGCTTCGCCAAGATCACCCGCGACCTGACCGAGCGGCGCGCCGCCGAGGAGAACTTGCGCGCCGCCTACGCCGATCTCGAGCGCCGCGTCGACGAGCGCACCCGCGAGCTCGCCGACGCCATCCGCGACGGGCGCGTCGAAGACGAGGGGTGGCGAATCCGCAAGGACGGCACCCGCTTCTGGGCCAACGTCGTCATCACCGCGCTCTTCGACGAGCACGGCCGCCACATCGGCTTCACCAAGGTCACGCGCGACTTCACCGACGCGCGGCGCCTCCGCGA
>DATNCU010000379.1:0-3721 GCA_035607145.1 Thermoanaerobaculia bacterium | reverse complement strand
GATGGCTACCTTGAGGCGCGGCGCGCCGGCGGGGCGCTCGAGGTGGGCGAGGACGTGCTGGCGGTAGGCGTCCCAGACGTCCGCGGTGGAGAGGGTGCCCTCGACCTCGCCGGCCGGCAGGTCGCCGGCGGCGATCTTCTCTTCCATCAGGTTGATGCCGTGGTCGCCGGAGACCGGCCGCGCTTCGTGGCGGCTGAACTTGAAGCCGTTGTACTTGGCGGGGTTGTGGCTGGCCGTGGTCTGCACGCCGCCCGCGGCCTTCAGGTGGCCGATGGCGAAGTAGTTCATCGGCGTCGTGGCGAGGCCGATGTCGACGACGTCGAGGCCGGCCGCGCGCAGGCCGCGCACGAGGGCAGCCTGCAGAGGCGCGCTGTGCGAGCGCATGTCGCGCGAGACGACCACCGATTTGCCGCTGGGGAAGCCGTCGGCGGCGAGGACGTGCCAGAAGGCGCGGCCGATCTGCTCGGCGATCGCCTCGTCGATCTCGGTGGGGTAGATGCCGCGGACGTCGTAGGCCTTGAAGATGCCAGCCATCGGTGGGCTCCGTTCAGGAAAGATCAGGAAGGTCAGGAAGACTTCGCGATGCCGAAGGCGAAGGGGTGGTCGTCGACCGGCGCTGCGGCGAGCGCGGACGCGGCGTCGCCGTCGATTGCGTCGAGCCCGACCGCCAGCGTCTCGTTGGCGATCCACTCGGCGTGCGTCGCGATGGCCGCCGCGAGCTCGGCGTCGGCCTGGTAGCGCACGCGGATGCGGTCGGCGTAGTCGAGCGCGGCGTCCTTGCGTGCCGCCTGGATGCGGTGGACGACCTCGCGCGCCCAACCCTCGGCGATGAGCTCGGGGGTGAGCGCGGTGTCGAGGGCGACGAGCAGCTCGCGGTCGCCGGCGGTGGCGAGGCCGGGCTTCTCTTCGAGCCGGACCTCGAGCTCGTCGCGCGACAGCTCGACGCGCTGGCCGTCGACGTCGAGCGCGATCGCGCCCTTTTCCTCGAGCTCGGCCGCGAGCGCGTCGCCGTCGGCCGCCTCGAGCGCCGCCTTGACCTTCGGCATCAACGCGCCGAGACGTTTGCCGAGGACGCGGAAGTTGGGGCGCACCTCGTGGCGCACGAAGTCGGTGCGCTGCGCGGCGAAGTGGATGGCCTTGACGTTGAGCTCGTCGCGCACCAGCTCGCCGCCCGATCCCTGTAGCCACGCCAGGGCCTCACCTTCGTGGCGCGCCACCACGGTGACGGCGGCGAGCGGCTGGCGGACCTTGATCTCATGCGTGTTGCGCGCGGCGCGGCCGAGGGTCACGACTTGCTGCACCAGCGCCATGCGCAGCGTGAGCTGCGCCGCCTCCTCGCCGAGCGCCGCTGCGTGGCCGCGCGGCTCCGGCCAGCCAAGGAGGTGGACACTGTCGGGCGCTTCGCCGTCCTGGCTGCGCACCAGGTGCTGGTGCAGCACGTCGGCAAGGAAGGGCGTGAACGGCGCGATCAGCCGCGACAGCGTGACGAGCACCTCGTGGAGCGTCTGGTACGCAGCCTCCTTGGTGGCGGTCGTCGCCAGCGCGCCCCAGAAGCGCGCGCGACTACGGCGGATGTACCAGTTGGTGAGGTCGTCGATGAACGCCTCGATCAGGCGCGCCGAGCCGGTGATCTCGAAGGTGTCGAGTCCACGCGTGACGCCGTCGACCAGCTCGTCGAGCCGCAGCAGGATCCAGCGGTCGAGCTCCGCGCGCTCCGCGAGCGGCACCGCTGCCCGGCCCGGGAGCCAGCCGTCGAGGTTGGCGTAGATGGTGAAGAACGACAGCGCGTTCCACAGCGGCAGCAGGAAGCGCTGCGCCGCCTCGCGCACGAGCGTCGCCGAGAAGCGCGACGGCTGCTCGGGGTTGTTGACGCAGAAATACCAGCGCAGCGCGTCGGCGCCCGTCTCTTCGATCACCGCCATCGGCTCGACGACGTTGCGGAGCCGCTTGCTCATCTTGCGGCCCTGGTCGTCGTTGACGTGGCCGAGGACGACGCAGCTCTCGTACGCCACCGAATCGAAGAGCAGCACGCCGAGGGCGTGCAACGTGTAGAACCAGCCGCGGGTCTGGTCGATGGCCTCGGAAATCCAGTCCGCCGGGAAGCCGCGCCGCTCGCCGTGGCGCGGGTCGGGGTTGAATTCGGGCAGCGGCTGGCCCATGTAGTGGTGCTGGGCGAAGGGCATCGAGCCGGCGTCGTACCAGGCGTCGATCACCTCTTCGACGCGCCGGCGGGTGCCGCTGCACCCCTCGGCCTCGCACGGCCAGCTCTTGGCGTCGATGAACGGCCGGTGCGGATCGAACTGCGCGCGGTCGAAGACGTCCGCGGGCATGGGCTCGCCGGTGCGCGCGAACAGCTCGGCGTAGCTACCGATGCACTCGCTCGCTCCGCAGGCGTCGCATTGCCACACCGGCAGCGGGGTGCCCCAGTAGCGTTTGCGCGACAGCGCCCAGTCGACGACGTTCTCCAGCCAGTTGCCGAAGCGCCCCTCGCCGATGGTGGGCGGGTGCCAGTCGATGGTCTTGTTGTGTGCGACCAGCGCGTCGCGCCGCTGCGTCGTTTTGATGAACCAGACGAGCGAGGCGTAGTAGAGCAGCGGCGTGTCGCAGCGCCAGCAGAACGGGTAGTTGTGCTTGTAGCGCTCGCCGTGGAGCAGCAGGCCGCGCGATTTGACGTCCTTGGTGATGTGGGGGTCGGCGTCCTTGAACCACATCCCGGCGAAGGCTTCGAGGCCGGGCTTGGCGGCGATCTTTCCCTGCGCGTCGACGGTCAGGTAGAAGGGCAGCCGGTAGCGCTGGCCGGTGGCGTAGTCGTCCTCGCCAAATGGGAGCGAGGTGTGCACGATGCCGGTGCCTTCGGTAGCGGTGACGTAGCCCGCGAGCAGCACGCGCCAGCCGTTGTCGTCCGAGGGCGGCAGATCGGCGAAGGCCGGCCAGGGTTCCGGGCTCACGCGGTCGGGGTTGCCGACGCGATACGGGCGGTCGTAGCGCAGCCCCTCGAGGTCGACGCCGCGCACGCGGGCGATCGCCGGCAGGTCGCGCAGGTCGAGCCGCTTGCGCTTACCACCTTCCGCATCCATCTCCAGCGGCACCGGCTTCTCGATAGCATCGCCGAAGACGAGCCGCTGCCCCGGCTTCGCCGGGTGCTCGACGACGCGGTAGACCATGTCCGGGTGCACCACCAGCGCGACGTGCGCGAGCAGCGTCCACGGCGTCGTCGTCCACGCCACGAAGGCCGTCTCGGAGCCAATCGACAGCGGCGGGCCGTCGATCGTCGCCACCTCCTGCCCAGGCTTCGCCGGGAACAGGACCCACACCGAAGGGTCGTCGGCGTCCTTGTAGTTCTGCGCCACCTCGTGGCTCGACAGCGTGGTGCCGCAGCGCGCGCAGTAGGGCTGGATCTTGTAGTCCTGCACCAGCAGCCCCTGGCGCCAGAGCTGCTGCAGCGACCACCACACCGACTCGATGTACTCGTTGCTGTAGGTGTAGTAGGCGTGGTCGAGGTCGGTCCAGTAGCCGACGCGCTCGGTCATCGCCCGCCACTGCCGCTCGTAGCTGTGGACGCTATCCAGGCAGGCCTAGTTGAACTCGGCGATGCCGTAGGCCTCGATCTGCTGCTTGCCGGAGAAGCCGAGCTGCTTCTCGACCTCGATCTCGACCGCCAGGCCGTGGGTGTCCCAGCCCGCCTTCCTCGCCACGCGGTAGCCGCGCATCGTGCGGTAGC
>DATNCU010000331.1:0-9259 GCA_035607145.1 Thermoanaerobaculia bacterium | reverse complement strand
CAGATCACGGTGCCCGCGACGCCGACCACCTTCAACGGCCAGACCGTCTTCTACGTCGCACGCTTCCAGCAGCAGAGCCTTGCCGGCGCCAACGGCTCACTGGTGCCCGTGATCCACTCCGAGTTCGAGACGCAGAGCTTCGAGCTCAACGACACCATCAAGTGGCAGAACTGGACCTTCAACGCGGGGCTGATGGTCTCCAACGACCAGTTCTTCGGCCAGGGCCTGCGCGAGGTGAGCGGCAATGTCTCCGGCTTCGCGCTGGCGCCGGGACACAAGTACAAGATGTACGAGGTCGACTGGGCGGACACGCTGTCGCCGCGCCTCGGCGCCACCTGGGCCTACGACCCCAACGGCACCGTCTACGCGAGCCTCGCCCGTTACTACCCGGCCGCCAACTCGCTCCCGCGCGCCGCCTCGTGGGACCGCAACCTGCGCAGCGAGCGTCAGGCCTTCTTCGACGTCAACGGCAACCTGATCGGCAGCCAGGCGCTCGCCGCCTCCTCCGGCAAGTTCTTCGACGACGAGCTCGACCCTCGCGCCGTGGACGAGTACATCCTCGGCACCTCGCGGCAGATCAACCGCCAGTGGAGCAGCCGCGCCTACGCCCGCTACCGCTACGGCTACAACTTCTGGGAAGACACCAACAACACGGCGCGGCAAGCCTTCAACCCACCGGACGGGATCCCGCGCGACCTCTACATCCCCAACCTCGCCACCGTGCGCGCCGAGATCGGCGGCAGCAGCTACGTCATCGCCGAGCTCGACGGCGCCTTCACCAAGTTCTACGAGGTGAGCCTGGAGACCGAGCGCCGCACCGCCAAGACCTTCGTGCGCGGCTCCTACGTGTGGAGCCACTACTACGGCAACTTCGACCAGGACAACACCACCACCGCCAACGACGCCAACGCCTTCATCGGCTCGTCGTTCATCGCCGACGGCGAAGGGCGGCAGCTCTGGCAGCACCGCTACGGCGACCTGCGCGGCGACCGCCGCCATCAGCTCAAGCTCTACGGCTTCTACGAGCTGCCCTGGCACGCCAACGTCGGCGGCCTGGCGATCTACCAGTCCGGCCAGCCGTGGGAGAAGTGGGACTACTCGATCTACCCGGCGGCCAACATCGGTACCGACACCGACGACACCAGCCGCTTCGCCGAGCCGGCCGGCCACCGCACCACCGACGCTCACTACCAGCTCGACCTCAACTACACGCAGGATTTCCCGTTCCTGTCGCGCTACAACGTGCAGCTGAGGCTCGACGTCTTCAACGTCTTCGACAAGCAGACCGGCTACAACATCCAGAACAAGGTGCACATCGCGGACTTCGGCAAGCCGCGCTCGTTCTTCGAGCCGCGGCGGCTGCAGGTGGCGATCCGCTTCCAGATGTAGCGGCGGACGGAGATCGCGGATCGAACGAGCGGAGGGCGCGGGCCCTCCGCTCTTGTTTTGTGGCGGGCTAGAGCAGGCCGCGGAAGAGCGACTCGTGCTCGACCAGCGGACGCGTCGTCTCGTCGGCGGCGTCGCGCGCGCGGCGCACGCGCGCCTGGCGGTCGGGCTCGGCGAGCAGCACGCTCACCTGCGCGCGCTTGAAGAGCGCCATCGGGTCGCGCGGCCAGACGGCGAGGCGGCGGTCGAGGCTGTCGCGGGCCTCGGGCAGCCGGCCGGCGGCGAGGTAGAGGACGCCGAGCTCGAGGTGCGCGGGAAACTCGTCGCCGTCGAGCGAGCGGGCGCGCTCGTAAGCGGCGATCGCCGGCGCCGTCTCGCCCCCCTCCATACGCAGCTCGCCGAGACGGAGCAGCTCCGCGGTCGGCGCGGCCGTGCGAGCTACGACGCGATCGAGCAGCGCAATCGCCTCCGCGCGGCGGCCCTGAGCGACGCGCACCTCCGCCAGGCAGGCGAGGGCGGGGAGCCGATCGGGCTCCGTCGCCAGAACGCTCTGCAGCAGCGGCTCCGCCTTCTCCCACTGCTCGTTCTTGCAGTAGTGCATCGCCTCGTAGTGCCGCAAGTCGTGGGAGTCAGGCGACAACGCGGCGGCGCGCCGGAACCAGCGCAACGCCTCGGCGTCCTCGTCCAGCATCGAGTGGGCCACCGCGAGGTAGGTCGCCGCCATCGGGTTGCCGGGGTCCTCCCTGACGATGTGCTCGAACGCCACGGCAGCGTTGGTGTACTCGCCGCGTGTGAAGAGACCGGAGGCGAAGTCGAGGTCGGCGAAGAGATGCGCCATGCGGCGCGGGCTCGGCGCATCGGCGCGCAGCCGAGGCGTGCCGGAGGAAGCCACGTAGCCAAGGCTCGCCAGCTTCTCGCGCGTCTCCGCCGGCAGCTGCCGATCGGCGCCGGCCGGGGTCGGCACGGGATAGGCGCGCAACGCCTCGCGCGACGCACGCGCCGGCGAGGCGGAGCCCGCAAGGTCGTGCGCCTCGCCGGGATCGGCGATGACGTCAAAGACCTCGGTCTCGCCCGAGCGGATCACCTTGAGCCGCCCTTCGACCGCCATCACCTGCGGCTGCCAGCCGTAGGACAGGAACGGCTTCATCGCCTCGCCGAGCACCGGCTCGTCCGCGGCCGCGAGCAGGCCGCGGGGCGCAGCCAGCCCCGCCCACGCGAGCAGCGTGTCGTGCACCCGCCGCGTGCTCACCGGCGCCATCACCTCGCCCTTCGCCACGCCCTCGCCAGCAAGCACCAGCGGCACCCGCATCGTCGCCTGGTAGAGCAGGTTCCCGTGTTGCGCCTCGCCGTGCTCGCCCAACCCTTCTCCATGATCGCCGACCACCAACACGCGCCACGCACCGACGCCCGCGCGAGCCTCGAACGCCGCGAGCAGCCGCCCCAGCTCGCGATCCACGTACGCCACTTCGCCGCGGTACGGCGCGTCGCGGAAACGCGACCTGAACGGCTCCGGCGGCGCATACGGCGCGTGCGCATCCCAGTAGTGCACCCACACGAACAGCGGCCCCGCCGGCGCCTTCGCCAACCACGCCAACGCCCGAGCCGTCGTCTCCCCCGCCGACCGCTCGTTCGCCCCACCGCCAAACACGTCGTCGTACTCGTCGAACCCCCGCGCCAACCCGAACTGCCGATCCAACACGAACGCCGAAACGAACGCCGCCGTCGAGTACCCCGCCGCCTTGAGCTCAGCCGCCACCACCGGCTGCTTCTCGCTCAACGCTCGACTGTTCTCGTGGATCCCATGCGTCGACGGGTACTCGCCGGTGAGCATCGAAGTGTGCGACGGCAACGTCATCGGCGCCGTCGCATACGCCTGCGAGAACCGCCTGCCTTCACCCGCAAGACGCGCCAGGTTTGGCGTGATCGCCGCATCCACCACATCGGCACGCGTGGTGTCGAGCGTCACCAGCAAGATTGAGGGACGCTCGACCGTTGTGCTCGCGCCAACTCTTTTCTCACGCGAACAGCCCCACGTACTCGCGACGATCGTCAACGCCACGACGACGCGGCACAACCGGCTCTCACGCTGCACCACGCAGAGACTCTAGCGTTTGCTCGTATGTCGAGAGCCGGTTCGGGCGCCGGGCGGAGCGGGCGCCCGGACCGGAGGGCTCCCGTCCGCGCGCAGCGTCTTCGCGAGCACGGACGGGATACCGGCCGAGGCGGGGACCCGTGGAGCCCGGCGCCCGAACCTCGCAGCCACCAACGCCCGAAGTACGCCCCGTGTTAGCGTCCGCGGCCAATGAATGACAGCTCCGCAGCCTCCCGCGGCAAAGGCGTCGCCCTCGTCCGCGCCGTCGGCTTCTGGGGCCTGGTCGCCATGTGCATCAACGCCGTCGTCGGCAGCGGCGTCTTCCTCCTCCCCCGCGAAACCTACGAGCTCCTCGGCCCGTTCTCCCTCTGGGCCCCCGTCCTCTTCGCAGTGCCGGTGTTCGTGCTCGTCCTCTGCGTAGCCGCCGCCGCCAGCCACTTCTCCGAGCCCGGCGGCGCCTTCCTCTACGCCCGCACGGCCTTTGGAGATTTCGTCGGCTTCGAGACCGGCTGGATGAACTGGCTGGCGCGCCTCACCTCGCTCGCCGCGCTCTCCAACGGCTTCGTCGTCTCGCTCGCACGCCTGTGGCCCACCGCAGCCGAGCCGCTCCCGCGCGCGGCGCTCATCATCGCCACTATCGGCGGCCTCGGCGTCATCCACGCCCTCGGCGTCCGCTACGGCGCCGGCACCATCTACGCGTTCACCGCAGGCAAGCTCTTCCCGCTCATCCTCTTCATCGCCGTCGCCCTCTTCCTGCTGCCGAGCAACCCCATCCCGGCGTCGATGACGCTGCCGGGCCCCGGCACGCGCTGGAGCGACGCCGCCCTCTTCATGCTCTTCGCCTACGCCGGCTTCGAGAACATGGGCGTGCCCGCCGGCGAGTACAAGAACCCGCGCAAGGACCTGCCGCTGGCGCTCCTCGTCGGCACGCTCGCGATCGCGCTGCTCTACGCCCTCACCCAGCTCGCGGCGATGGCGGTGGTCCCCGACCTCGGCACCACGCAGACGCCGATTGCCGACGCCGCCGGCGTGCTGCTCGGACCGTGGGGCGCGGTGCTGGTCACCGTCGGCGCGCTGCTGTCGATGATGGGCACCAACTCGGGTACGGTGCTCGAAGGCTCGCGCATGCTCTACGCGCTGTCGATCGGGCGGCCCGCCTACGGCTGGCTCAGCCGCATCCACGAGGGCTTCCGCACCCCGCTGTTCGCCATCTTCGTCCACGTGGCGATCGCCATCCCGATGGCGATCGCGGGCAGCTTCGCGAAGCTGGCTCTGCTATCGACCGTCGCACGCATGACGACCTACCTGGTGACCTGCGCCGCGGTGCCGCGCCTCGCCAAGCGCGGCGACGGCGGCTTCCGCATCCCGCTCGCGGTGGCGGTCCTCGGCATCGCCATCTCGGTGCTGCTCTTCGCCACCCTGCACTGGGTCAACCTGGTGGCGGCCCTGGTGGCGCTCGCGCTCGGCGCGCTGCTCTACCTCGGCGGCCGTCGCGGCGCCGAGGCGGGATGAGGCGAGGGGCGCTCGCCGCGGCTCTCGCCGCCGCGCTGCTCGTCGCGGGCTGCGCGGGGCGCAGCGCGCGGCCGACGCCACCGCCGTCGCCAGAGCCGGCGAGCACGCCGGCGCTGCCGCAGGCTTCCGACGCCGAGCGCGGCGTCCTCCCCGACAGCCCGCTGCTGCGCGAGATGCTGCGATCGCAGGAGGCCCTCCGCCTGGTGCTCGCGGCAGCGCCGCGCTACCGCCTGCAGGTGGTGCTCGGCGTCGTCGAGGAGCCCGCCGGCGGCGGCCGCCCGATCCTCGTCCAACACGGATTCCGCGCCGGGGCCGAATACCTCTACCCGGCGAGTTCGGTGAAGCTCTTCGCCGCCGTCGCCGCGCTCGAGCGTCTCGCCGAGCTGCGACGCGAGACAGGTCTCCGCATCGACGCCGACACGCCACTCGTCTACCACCCGCTGTTCGAAGGCGAGCAGCTCGAGGACCAGGACCCTTCCAACCGCGCCGGCGGCAAGATCACCGTCGCGCACGAGATCCGCAAGATCTTCCTCGTCTCCGACAACGCCGCCTTCAACTACCTCTACGAGCTGGTGGGTCCCGACCGCCTCGCCGCCTCCATCGCGCACGCCGGCCTGCCGGGAGTGCGCATCGTGCACCGCCTCTCCGAGCCGCACACGGCGGAGGAGAACCTGCGCACGCCCCGCATCGATTTCGCCGGCAAGGGCTTCACCTACACCCTGCCGGAGCGCACTGCCGAGCCGCAGCCGCCGGCGCTCGACCTGCCGGGCTTGCGCGTCGGCGAGGCCTACCTCGACGGCAACAACAACCGCGTCGAGGGCCCGCTCGACTTCGCGGGGAAGAACCGCGCGCCGCTCGCCGTGCTGCAGCGGGCGCTGTGCATGGCGGTGCGGCCCGACGTCGACTGCGGCGGCCCTGGCTTCACCCTCACCGAAGCCGACCGCGAGCTGCTGCTGCGGCCGATGCGCCGCCTCCCCCGCGAGTCCGTCAACCCGCGCCTCGACCGCGCCGAGCACCCCGACGCCTACGTCAAGTTCCTGCTCCCGGGCCTGCGCCGCGTCATCCCCGCCGAGCGCCTGCGTCTCTACGACAAGAGCGGCCAGGCCTACGGCTTCACGCTCGACAACGCGTGGGTGGTGGATGCCGGCAGCGACAAGTCGTTCTTCCTCGCCGCTGCGCTCTACACGAACGCCGACGGCGTGCTCAACGACGACCTCTACGACTACGAGACGGTCGCGCTGCCCATCCTCGCCGACGTCGCCGAGGCGGTGGCGCGGGGCGTCGCGGCCCGCTAGGCTCCCTCTCACATGCCCGCGCCGAGCCTGAGCCGCCGCCGCTTCGGTCAGCTGCTGGCGCTCGGCGGCGCCGCAGCGGCGGCCTCGCCGGTCACCGCCTGCGCCACGACCTCGCGTAGGAGTGCGCCCGCGGCCGCGCCGGCGCAGACAAAGCAGCGTCCGCCGCTCATCAAGCCGCGCCGCCTCTCGCCCGGCGACACCATCGGCCTCATCCTCCCCGCCTCGCAAGCCTTCGAGGCGAGCACCGTCGACCTGGCCGTCGATCAACTGAAAGCCCTCGGCTTCGAGGTCAAGGTGGGCGCCCACGCGCGCGCCAAGCACGGCTACCTCGCCGGCACCGACCCCGAGCGCGCCGCCGACTTGATGGCCATGTTCACCGATCCCGAGGTGGATGGCGTCTTCTGTTTCAAGGGCGGCTGGGGCACGCCGCGCCTGCTGCCGCGGCTCGACTTCGACGCCATCCGCGCCAACCCCAAGCCCTTCCTCGGCTACAGCGACGTCACCGCGCTGCTCAACGCCATCCACCAGCAGACGGGGCTCGTGACCTTCCACGGCCCCATGGCCGGCTCGAACCTCCGCCCCTTCAACCGCGACTGCCTGCGCCGCGTGCTGATGTCGACCGATCCCATCGGCACGCTTTCGAATCCGCCCAAGGAAGACGACGAGCTGGTGGCCCGCAGCTACCGCATTGTCACCCTCACGCCCGGCCAGGCGAGCGGCCGCCTCGTCGGCGGCAACCTCACGCTCGTCGCGGCGCTGATGGGGACGCCCTGGGAGGTCGACACCGAGGGCGCCATCCTGCTGCTCGAGGACGTCGAGGAGGAGCTCTACCGCGTCGACCGCATGCTCACCCAGCTCGCGCAGGGCGGCAAGCTCGCGGCGGCGAAGGGGATCGTCTTCGGCTCCTGCACCGATTGCACGGTCGAGGGCCCCAGCCTGAGCCTCGAAGAGCTCCTTCACGAGCACATCGGCAGCGTCGGCGTGCCCGCCATGGCCGGCCTCGCCTTCGGGCATCGCGAGAAGGCCCTGACGCTGCCCATCGGCCTCGACGCCACCCTCGACGCCGTCGCCGGCACGCTCTCCTTCGCGGAGGCAGCGGTCACCTGACCAGCACCGCCACGCCTCGGTGGGCGCAGTCGGCCCTGCTCCTCGCCCTGCTCTGCCTGCTGGTCTACAACGCCAACCTGCGGACCATCGGAGCGGGCGACACGCTGCCGGCGCGTTACCTGCCGCTGGGCATCTTTCGCGACGGCACACTCGCGCTCGATTCGATCGCGCCACTCGTCGCCCACGGCCACCCCTCGCTTGCGACGTGGTCCGCATGGCCCGGCCCGAAGACGCCGGGAACGCTCTTCCAGCCGTGGGCCTACTGGATCGTCAAGGCCCGCCACGACCGTCTCGCCTCGCTCTATCCGATCGTGGCGCCGTCCTGGTGACGCCGCTCTACCTCCCGTCGGCGGTCCTGCTCCGGCAGCAGGGCTGGCAGCCGTGGCAGGTCGAGTGGATCGCGGCGGCCAACGAGAAGCTCGCGGCCTCGCTCCTCGCCACGCTCGCGGTGCTGGCGGTGTACCGGCTGCTGCGGTGCGACGCCGGGCCGTGGAGCCTGCCGCTCGCCGTCGCGTTCGCCTTCGGCACGAATACCTGGATGACCTCGAGCCAGGCGCTCTGGCAGCACGGCGCGGGCGAGCTGCTGGTGGCGCTGGCGCTGCTGCTGGTCACCTCCGCGCTGACGCCGGTGCGCAGTGCGGCGCTCGGGGCGCTGTGCGTCGCCATGGCGGCGAACCGGCCTCCCGATGCGCTGATCGCTGCGGCCGTCGGTCTCTATGCCTTGTGGGCGGCGGCCTCGGAGAAGTCCGTGAGACGCATCGCGGTCTGGCTGCTGGCCGGCGCGGCAGCTCCGCTCATCCTGGTGCTCGCCTATCACCTGACGATCTTCGGCAACCTGACCGGCGGCTACGGCACGGTCGAGGCACCCGGCTTCTTCGCACACCCGGTGTGGAGCGGGCTCGCCGGCCTGCTGGCGAGTCCCATGCGCGGGCTCCTCGTCTTCTCGCCATTCCTGGCCTTCGTGCCGCTGGGGCTCGTCCGGCGCCTGCGCACGCCCGGTTCGCGTGCGCTGGCGGTGCTGCTCACGGCAGCCGTCGTCGGCCAGCTCGTCCTCTACGCCAGGGCCGACTGGCGAATGGGAACGTCCTGGGGCCCGCGCTGGTTGACGGACACGTTGCCTATCCTGATGTGGATGCTCGCGCCCGCGACCCTCCGCCTTCGCCTGCCCGGACGCGCGGCGCTGGTGGCGACGGCGGGGGTCGCCATAACCCTTCAGGCGATCGGAGCCTTCTGGTACACGGGGGTCAGCGATCGGGTCCTCGACGCGAGCGACGCGAGCTGGATGCAGGCGACCTGGAAGATGGCCAACGCGCCGTTCGTGGCCGAGCTGCGCCACCCGCGGCAGCACGGTGACCTCGCGTGCTCCGCGCGCGGCTACGTCGACCGCATCGGCGAGGTGCCGCCGGCCGAGGCGGGGGCGACGGCGCCGGTGATCGCTCCCGGCATGCGCTTGCAGGGGTGGGCCCTCGCCTGCGGGCGGACACCTGCCGACCTGCTGTTGCTCGCCGGAGGCCGCGTGATCGCGCAGACGGGCCATTTCACGCCGCCGCGTCCCGAGGTCGCGGCAGCGATGGGCACCACGGCACCTTCGGCGTGGAGCGTGCGCGCGGACACCACCGGGCTCGCGCCCGGCGAGCACGTGCTGCAGGTGGCGGTCCGCGTGGAGCCGCTGAGTGACATCCGTATCGTCAGCGAGAGCCGCGTGGTGGTCGCGCCACCCGTTGCCTCGCTCGCGCCCGTGGCGAGCCGCGCCGCGACGCTGCTGCGCGAGCACCAGGACGCCGCCGGCTATTGGCTGACCACGTACACCGCGGCGCCGCACTTCACGGAGCCGCGGCCGGAGATGAACACCTTCCTGACGGCGACG
>DATNCU010000484.1:0-2403 GCA_035607145.1 Thermoanaerobaculia bacterium | reverse complement strand
CCTCGCTCGTCAAGCTGGCGCGCGACCGCGCGCAGGAGCTGCTGAAGGAACGCGCGGCGGCGAAGCCGTAGCGACGGCTAGCCGACCGGCGTCTCGATCTTCAGCATGCGCGCCCACGCGGTGCGCAGGTTGGGCGGCAGGTCGAGCTCGCCGAAGCAGTCGCGCACTTCCTCGCGCGACACGTAGCTCCAGATGTCGTTCCACTGCGCGTAGCGCAGCAGGCAGGAGATCACCCACAGGCGTTTCTGCGGCGGGCCTTCACGAAGCCAACGCCGCGCCTGCTCGTCGGTGACCTTCTCGGTGGGGAAGAAGTAGAGCGACCCCGCACCGCCTTCATACATGACGGCGCAAGTATACCCTTGCAACATGAATGGCGACGCATTCTTCGGAGGCGCGCCTTGACCCTCTCGACGGGCATCGGCTACATTGCCCGGCGGCGTATCTGGCAGTCATCTGGCTGTCATCCGTAGTTACAGCGGGCGGGCATAGCTCAGTTGGTAGAGCGTCAGCTTCCCAAGCTGAATGTCGCCGGTTCGAGTCCGGTTGCCCGCTCCATTCTCACTACCTGAACGACCTCCAGAACGGAGCAGCGCATGTCCATCTTCCGCCGCGAGAGCGATGAACCGCGCCCGGCAGCCGCCGGCCCCACCGCGCAGCCGTCTTCGCCGCCGCCCGCCTCCGAGCGCCGCACGCAAGCGGCGAGCGCTGCAGGTACGACGCACATCGCGCCCGGCGCCAAGATCACCGGCCAGGTCAACGGCACCAGCGACCTGGTGGTCGACGGCGAGCTCGAGGGGCAGGTACGGCTGGAGAGCAACGTCACCGTCGGCGCCGAGGGCAAGGTGCAGGGCGACATCGTGGCGCGGAGCGTGCGCATCGGCGGCCGCGTCGTCGGCAACGTGCAGGGGCACGAGAAGGTGGAGATCCTCCCTACCGGGCGGCTCGAGGGCGACGTCGCCGCGCCGCGCGTGGTGCTCGCCGAGGGCGCCTTCTTCAAGGGCAAGGTGGAGATGACGGGCAAACCGGTCGCGGGTGCGCCGCCCGCCACAGCCGGAAGCGCGCCCAGCGTCGGCGTCGCCGCGCCGAAGAAGGAAACCGGCGCGTGAAGGTCGGCGTCCCCAAGGAGATCAAGAACCACGAGTACCGCGTGGGGCTGATCCCCGCGGTGGTGCACGCGCTCGTCGAGCGCGGCCACCAGGTGGTGGTGGAGAAGGGCGCCGGCCTCGGCAGCGGCATCCAGGACGAGGATTACACGCAGGCCGGTGCATCGCTGCTCGCCACCGCCGACGAGGTTTGGGGCGCGGCCGAGATGATCGTCAAGGTGAAGGAGCCGCTGCCGGCCGAGTACGACCGCATGCAGCCGAACCAGCTGCTCTTCACCTACCTGCACTTGGCGCCGCTGCCGGAGCTCACCGACGCGCTGCTGAAGAGGAACGTCGTCGGCGTCGCCTACGAGACGATCACCGACCGTCGCGGCGGGCTGCCGCTGCTCACCCCGATGTCGGAGGTGGCGGGGCGGATGGCGCCGCTCGTGGGCGCTTACTACCTGCAGCGCCCGTTGGGTGGCCGCGGCACGCTGTTGTCAGGCGTGCCGGGTGTGCCGCCGGGGGACGTGGTGATCATCGGCGGCGGCATCGTCGGCCTCAACTCGGCGAAGGTGGCGTTGGGGATGGGCGCGCGGGTGACCATCCTCGAGACCAACGGCGACCGCATGCGCTTCCTCGACGACATCTTCCACGGCAGTATCACGACGCTCGCCAGCAACGCCTACAACTTGGCGGCGGCGGCGTCGCGCGCCGACATCGTCATCGGCGCGGTGCTGATCCCCGGGGCCTCGGCGCCGAAGTTGATGACGCGGGAGATGATCGGGCAGATGAAGGCTGGAGCGGTGGCGGTGGACGTCGCCGTCGACCAGGGCGGCTGCTTCGAGACGACGCACGCGACGACGCACTCGGACCCGGTGTACACGGTGGACGGCGTCGTGCACTACTGCGTGGCGAACATGCCCGGCGCGGTGCCGCGCACGTCGACGTTCGCGCTCAACAACGCGACGGTGCGCTACACGCTGCAGCTCGCCGACAAGGGCGTCGAGAAGGCAGTGCGCGAGGACCAGGATCTCGCCAACGGTGTGAACACCTACAAGGGGCGCATCGTCTGCGCGCCGGTGGCCGAGTCGCAGTCGCGGCCGTTCACGCCGCTCGAGCAGCTGTTCTAAGTCGGTAGCGCTGTCTCGAGGTCCTGACCGGCGAGAGCGCGCCACAGCTCGCGGAGGTCGTCGGGTGGGGGCGACTCGAGCTCGAGTCGCCGATCGTCGGTGGGATGCGTGAAGGCGAGGCGCCAGGCGTGGAGGGCGGGGCGGGGGAAGTCGCGAAGCGCGGCGCGTGATGCGCCGGTGGCCGCCTT
>DATNCU010000312.1:0-2071 GCA_035607145.1 Thermoanaerobaculia bacterium | reverse complement strand
CGCGGCACGCAGCAGCGCCACCAGGTAGAGCGCCACCGGCACCAGCACCACCGCGTAGCCGAGGGCCACCTCGCCGAGGAAGGTGTTGGCGAGGGCCGCCACCGCGCCGTCGTAGGGGATGTTGAGCGTGCCGGTCGCGCCGAGCACGTAGAGCAGCGCCCCCTGCCAGCCGATGAGGCCGGCGAGCGTCACCACGAACGAAGGCACCCCCAGCCGCGCGAAGACGAGCCCTTGCGCGGCGCCGATGGCGGCGCCGGCGAGCACGGCGACGGCGATGGCGAGCAGCGGCTGCACCCCGTGCTTGACGTTCAGCACCGCCATCACCGCGGCGCAGAAGCCGCTCACCGAGCCCGCCGAGAGGTCCACCTCGCCGAGCAGCAGGACCAGCACGATGCCGAGCGCGATGAGACCGGTGGGCACGATCTGCAGCGTCAGGTTGGAGAGGTTGCGGGCGGAGAGGAAGGTCGGCGCCAGCGACTGGAAGACCGCCGCCATCGCGAGCAGGCCGACGACCACGGGAAGGGCGCCCAGCTCGCCGCCGCGCACGCGGCGCACGGCGAGCTCGAGCCAGCCGCGCGGCGCGCTGTCCTCGGCCCCGCCGCCGGCGCTGGCACCGCCGGCGCCGGCGTTGGCGCTCATGGCGGCGCCGCTCCCTCGGCGACTGTCGCGCCGCGGCTCGCCGCGCCGCGCGAGCGCCGCCGCGCCGCCGCGCCGTCCGCCGCGCCGGTGATCGCCGCCACCAGCTGCTCGTGGGTGACCTCGGCGGCGGCGAAGGTGCCGGCGTTGCGCCCCAGTCGCAGCACGGCGATGCGGTCGGCCACCGCCAGCACGTCCTCGAGGTTGTGGCTGATGAGGACGACACCCAGCCCGCGCTCGCGCAGCCGCTCGATCAGCTCCAGCACCTGCGCCGTCTGCTCGACGCCGAGCGCGGCGGTGGGCTCGTCGAGCAGCACCACCCGCGGCTCGCCGAGCAGCGAGCGCGCGATGGCCACCGCCTGCCGCTGGCCGCCGGAGAGCGACGCCACCACCGCGAGCACGTTGGGCAAGCGCACCGAGAGGGTGGCCAGCAGGTCGCGCGCGCGGCGCTCCATCTCGACGCCGTCGAGCACACCGCGCACGCTGAGCTCGCGGCCGAGGAAGAGGTTGCTGGCGATGTCGAGGTTGTCGCACAGCGCCAGGTCCTGGTAGACGGTGGCGATGCCGAGCGCGCTCGCCTCGGCGGGCCGCGAGATGGTCACCGCCTGCCCCTGCCAGTGGATGGTGCCCTCGTCGGGCGGGCCGACGCCGGCGATCACCTTGACGAGCGTCGACTTGCCGGCGCCGTTGTCGCCGACGAGCGCCAGCACCTCGCCGGCGTGCACGTCGAGGTCGACGCCGGTGAGCGCCTGCACGGAGCCGAAGCGCTTGCAGATGCCGCGCAGCGCGAGGACCGGCGCGGGCACCGCTCAGCGCTCCGGCGCGAGGCCGGCGCGGCGGCAGGCGTCGGCGAACGCCGGCGTGCAGATCTGCGCCGCGGAGTAGACGCCGTCGGCGACCACGGTCGTCGCCACGTTGTCGCGCGTCACCGACACCACCGGCAGCAGCAGCGACGGTACCCGGTGGCCGCTGGCGTTGGTGCGCGGCGCCGTGCCCGCGATCGGCTTCTTCTGCGCCAACGCCAACGCCATGCGCGCCGCGGCCTCGGCCTCGGCCGGATAAGGCTTGTAGATCGTCATCGCCTGGTCGCCGGCGAGGATGCGCTGGATGGCGGCGAGCTCGGCGTCCTGGCCGGTCACCGGCGGCAGCGGCGCGACGCCGTGCCCCTTGAGCGCCGCGATGGCGCCGCTGGCGAGGCCGTCGTTGGCGGCGTAGACGCCGACCACCGTCGCGGCGCCGAGCTTGGTCAGCGCCTGCTCGACCTCCTGCTGCGCCTTGTCGGGGCTCCAGTCGGGGGTGTCGACTTCGTAGCCGATGGTGACTTTGCCGTCGAGGGCGTTGTGGGCGCCGCGCTTGAACTCGGCGGCGTTGGGGTCGGTGGGCGAGCCGTTGACCATCACCAGCGGGCCGCGCTTGGGATCGCCGTCCCTGGCCA
>DATNCU010000306.1:0-6950 GCA_035607145.1 Thermoanaerobaculia bacterium | reverse complement strand
AGCAGGCTCTCCCACTCCTCGATCAGGCTGGTGTCGGTGTGCGCGAGGAGGGTGCGGAAGACGGCGATCGCCTCCACCACCGGCTCGGTGACCGCGCGCTCCGGCACGCCCTGCTGCAGCGTCTTGTAGAGCTGCGACAGGTAGCGCAGCAGCACGCCCTCGCTGCGCTGCAGGCCGTAGAGCCGCACGTAGTCGGCGAACGAGGCGTAGCGCTCCAGCAGGTCGCGGCCGATCGACTTCGGGCGGATCGACTCGTCGCCGAGCCAGGGATGGCGCCCGCGGAAGTCGTTGAAGGTGGCGTAGATGAAGTCGGCGAGCGGCTTCGGGTGGGTGACCTGCTCGAGCCGCGCCATGCGCTCCTCGTAGTCGACGCCCTCGGCCTTCATCTTCGCCACCAGCTCGTCCTTGGCCTTGTCGACCTGGCGGCGGAGGATGACGTCGGGGTCCTCGAGCACGGCCTCGACGAGCGAGATGACGTCGAGCGCGTACTCGGGCGACTGCGGGTCGAGGGCGTCGATCGCCTCCACCAGGTAGAGCGACAGCGCCTGGTGCAGCGAGAACTCGCGCTGCAGCTCTTCGTCGACGACCACCCACTGGTACCCGCTCTTGGCATCGCGTCGCATCTTCAGCACGCCCGTGCGGTAGAGCGAACGCACCAGCAGCGCCGCGTGGCGCAGCAGGCGGCGCTTGCCCGCCTCGTCCTCGTGGCAGCGGCGGATCACCTCGCGCAGCGACCAGAAGTTGTCGAGCCCCGGATCGTCGAGCTCGCCGTCGCGCTGGACGAGGTCGAGCACCATGCCGTGCGTCAGCTTGAAGCTCGACTTCAAGGCCTCCGGCGGCTGGCGGATGAGGCGCTGGAAGGTCTCCTCGCTCCACTGGATCTCGCCTTTCGGCGGCCCCTTCGCCGGCCGGTTCGACTTGCCCTTCTTCCCCTCCTTCTTGCGCTCGATGACGTGCTCGGGCGCCTGCGCCACCACGAAGCCGCGGTCGTCGAAGCCCTTCCTGCCGGCGCGGCCGGCAATCTGCTTGAAGTCGCGCACCGACAGCAGGCTCACCTTCTTGCCGTCGTACTTCGCCAGCTTGTTGAACAGCACCGTGCGGATGGGGATGTTGACGCCGACGCCCAGCGTGTCGGTGCCGGCGATCACCTTGAGCAGCCCCTGCTGCGCCAGCTGCTCGACGAGCAGCCGGTACTTGGGCAGCAGGCCGGCGTGATGGATGCCGATGCCGAAGGAGAGCAGCCGGCGCACGTCCTTGCCGTACGGGGTGTCGAAGCGGAAGTCGCCGATCGCGGCGCGCAGCCGCTCGCGCTCCTCCCTGCTGGTGAGCTGCATGCTGGTGAGGCTCTGCCCCAGCTCGGCGCACTCACGCTGCGTGAAGTTGACGACGTAGGCGGGGACGCGGTCGGCGTCGACGAGCTCCTGCACCGTCTCGTGCAGCGGCGTCTCGCGGTAGTCGAACTCGAGCGGCACCGGCCGCTGCTCGCTCGCCACCCGCGTCACCTCGCGGCCGGTGCGGCGCTGCAAGTCCTCTTCGATCGGCGCCGTGTTGCCGAGCGTCGCCGACATCAGCAGGAACTGGCTCGCCGGCAGCATCAGCAGCGGCACCTGCCACGCCACGCCGCGATCGGGATCGGCGTAGTAGTGGAACTCGTCCATGATCACGTACGGCGCGTCGACCCTCGCCATGCGCAGCGCCATGTTCGACAGCACCTCGGCGGTGCAGCAGACGACGGGAGCGTGCGAGTTGATGCTGGCGTCGCCGGTGAGCATCCCGACCCGCTCGGCGCCGAAGGTGTTGCAGAGCGCGAAGAACTTCTCCGAGGCCAGCGCCTTGATCGGGCTGGTGTAGAACGAGCGGCGCCCCTCCGCCGCCGCCTTGAACTGCAGGCCGAGGGCGACCAGCGACTTGCCCGAGCCGGTGGGCGTCGCGAGCACGACGTGCTTGCCCGACCACAGCTCGAGCAGCGCCTCCTCCTGTGCCGGGTAGAGCTCGAGCCCCTGTGTCTTGACGTAGGCGAGGAAGCGGTCGAGCAGGTCGTCCGGCGAGGGCGTGGCCGCTCCGGCTTCCGGCAGGAACTCGGAGAGCGGCACGCGCTCGCTGGCGGCGGCGGGTAGCGTTGGCTGGACGGCGGGAATCGACATGACGGCTAGGCGCGTTTCACATTTACACGCCCCGCGGCAGGGTACCATTGCCGTACCGACGCGCCAGCTCGCCTTGCGACTCGCCGCCACCCTCCGCCGACTTCTGCCGTGCGCCGTAGCGCTGGCCCTCGCTCCGGCCGGCGCCGCCAGCTCGCCGCCCGGCGTCGTCGTCCGCTCCGACGCCGATCCCGCCGCGGCGCTGCTCGCCGCCGTCAACGCCGCACGCGGCGCTGCCGGCCTGGCGCCGCTCGCGGCCGAGCCGGCGCTGGCGAAAGTGGCGGCGCACCGCGTCGCCGAGGTGGCAGGAGGCGCCGACTTCGACGCCGGCGCCGAGACGGTGATGGCGATGAGCGCCGAGCTGCGCCGCGCCGGCTACCCGCCGTACGCCTGGCGGCAGCGGCTGGTGCAGGGGCCGCGCGATGCCGCGGCGGTGATGAAGCAGTGGCGCGACACCGATCCCCGCGGCTTCGACGAGGTAGCGCTGGGGGATTTCGAGGGCTTCGGCGCCGCGGTGGCCACCGACGTCCAGCCGCCACTGTGGTCGCTGTTCGTGGCGCTGCCGCGGATCACCTGGGAGCGGCGGATCACGGCGCCGCTCGACGACCTCGCCTCCATGCGCGCCGGCGTGCTCGCCGCGCTCAACCGCGAGCGCGCCGCCGCCGGCCGGCCGCCGCTGGTGGTCGACGCCCGCCTCGCCGAAGCGGCGCAGCTCCACGCCGTCGATATGCTGTCGCGCCGCTTCTACGACCATACGACGCCGGAAGGCCGCAGCCTCTCGACGCGCGTCACCGACTCCGGCTACCGCTTCCGCTGGGCGGCAGAGAACATCGCCAAGGGGGTCTTCGATCCCGACGAGGTGGTGCGCCGCTGGATGCTCTCGAGCGGTCACCGCCGCAACATCCTCGACCCGCACCCGGTGCACGTCGGCATCGGCGTCGTGCGCGGCGAGGAGGACGGCCTGATGACGGCGCTGTGGGTCCTCGATTTCGGCGCACCGGTCTAGGTTGCCGGCGGCAGCGTGAGACCGATCACGACGAGCTCGCGGCTCCCTTCGTCTTCGTCTTCGTCCTCGTCCTCGCCATCGCGCCGGGGCTCGCCGACGCCCAGCACCGCGGCCCTGCCGCCGGCCTCGGCAGCAACCGCGAGGATCTGCGCCAACCCCGACGTCGTCGGTGCATCCGCCCACGTCAACGCGCCGGCTTCGTCGAAGGCGAGAAGGAACGGGGCCCTGCTCTCGGAGTCGAGAGCTCGCGCAGCCGGGCCGGGGCCGAGATCGACGCGGTCCTGAAAGGAACCGCCGAGCAGCGGACCGGCGGCGGTCGCGGCCAGGCCGCCGGCGCTGAGCGAGCGCTCGGTCCCCGCGCCGACGTCGCGCGCCCATACGAGCGAGCCGCTCGCGTCCAGCCTCGCCACGAAGACGTCCCAGCTGGCGGGATTGGCGAGCGCCTCGCGCCCTGCGAAGCGAAGCTGGCCCTGAAAGACGCCGCCCACGTAGACGCCGCCACTCGCACCGGTGGCCAGCCCCGCCAGCGAAGCGCCGGCATCGGCGTCGAGCCGACGCTCCCAGCGAGGGGTGCCGTCGGGCGCCAGCGCCGTCACCGCCAGGCTGCCTGCCAACGCCGGCGCCTCGCGCCGGTCGTCCTGCGACGTGGTTCCTTCGAAACCGCCGCCGACGTAGATGGTGCCGTCCGTCGCCACCGCAATGCCGGTCACGTCGTCGGCGCCGCTCTCGCCGAAGCGGCGGGCCCAGAGCAGCCGCCGCGCGGAGTCGAGCTTGAGCACGAAACCGTCGGTGCGCCCGGCGCTGGTCATCAAGGTACGGCCGTCGCCGGCGTCGAAGTCGGCGGTGAGCTGGAAGGTGCCGGCGACGTAGAGGTTCCCCGCGGCGTCCACCGCCACGGCGCGGACGGCGTCGGCGTACTTGCCGCCCCAGCTCAGGGCCCAGCGCGGTGCGCCCTCGGCGTCCACTCCCACCAGGAAGGCATCGGCGCTGCCGATCGACCGCAACGGATGGATCGCTGCCGTGGTACCGAAGGCGAGCTCGCCGGTGAACAGGCCGCCGACCACGACGGTGCCGCCGGGCGCGACCGCCAACGCCCGCGGCTCGTCGACCGGCGAGCCGCCGAAGCGGAGCAGCCAGTCGCGCCGGCCGTCCGGGGCGTGTCGGGCGAGGAACATGCGCTCGCGCGCCGCCTCGCCCGTCCACGACCGCTCGTCATCGCGACGGTCGTGGGCGAGCTGACCTACCGAGTAGACCCACCCATCGGCGGTCACCGCGACGGCGCGGGGGGTGTCGCGTCCGCGGCCGCCGAAGCGGTCGACCCAACGGAAGGTCGGCGCGGCGGCGGCCGCCGACGACGACACCGCGCTCTGCGACCGCGGACCGCCCGCACAGCCCGCGAGCAGGACCAGCGAGGCGAGCGCCCGCGCTCTCCGAGCCGTCACTCGTGTGTGATGCGCCCGCTCAGGGGAAGGCACCACACCACTCGGCCGTCGCCCCGCTCTCGAAGCCGCTCTCGAACGGCAGCCCCATCACGACGGTCACGATCCCCACGTCCTGTCCGCCCTCGCCGTCACTGACCGTGTAGCTGAACTGGTCGCTGCAGGGAGCCCTGACGGTTGCCGTGTAGGTCACGGTGCCGTCGCCGTTGTTGGTGACGGTGCCGGTCTCCCCGTCGCTGACGGCGGTGATCGTCAGCGTATCGGCGTCGGGGTCGCTGTCGTTGTCGAGCACGTCGATCACCACCGGTACCCCGACGACAACGCCGGCGACGCCGTCGGCTACAGCCGACGGCGCATGGTTGGGGATGCAGGCGGCGTTGCCGGCCATCTGGTAGCTGAGACCCGCGGCCGAGTCCGCCGCCGAGGCCTGGCTGACCGGCTCGCCGCTGGCGTTGGCGGCGAAGACTCGCACCTCGAGCGCCGAGAGCTCGTAACCCGGGCCGACGGCGCAGGTCGCGCCGGGCGCCTGGCAGTCGTCGATGACGCTCGGCGGCACGATGATGGTGAGGTGGCCGTCGGGCCGCAGCGTGCAATTCGCCGCCGCCAGGGTGGTGACGTCGTCGCCGCGGTTGACGCTCGGGGCGGTGATCTTGCCGAAGTGGCACTCGGGCCCCGATGCCGTCATCCGCATGTTGACCATGTTGCGGTCGTAGTCATTGGGCACTGCGGGCACCGGGTCCTTGCGGCTCCAGAGGATGATCCACGCGTTGCCCGACGTGGTGACGCTGGCGTCGCCGACCTCGAGGTCGAAGACCAGCATCGGCACCGCCCCGCCCGCGCCGTTGTCGACGAAGGGCTCGGAGATGGAGAGCTTCACGACGTCGAGGTTGCCGGCCGGCGTATCGCCTTCGGCGTCGCTGACCACTTGCACGCCCGTGCAAGGGTTGACCACCTGTGGCGCCACGGCCAGGGCCTCGAAGCAGCCGGCCGAGGGCCCGACGGAGTTGACGGCGAGCACGCGGTAGACGTAGTCGACGCCCGCCGCCACCGTGTCGTCCGAGTAGGTGGTGGTCCCCGCGGGTGTCGTGGTGAGAGGCGTGAACGTCGGCACGTCCTCCTGCCGGCGATAGACGTCGTATTGAGCGATCGCCGCGTTGCCGTCGAAGGGCACCGACCACTCGAGGTCGACGCGGTCGGCGAAACGGCGCGCCTCGAGATACGGCGCGCGCGGCACCGTCGGCGTCACCGGCTGCAGCACCGCGTCGAAAGCGGCCAGCAGGCCTTTCGTTCCCGGCGCCAGGCGGGTGATGCGGGCGACGTCGGTGCCGCTGTTGGGGCCCGAGCCGAGACAGCCGCCGACGCAACCGTCGGCGTAGCCGATCAGGATCCTGCCCTTCTCGTCGATCGCGATGTCGTTGAAGTCGAGCAGGTTCCGCCCGCTCGCGCAGGTCGTCCCCTCCAGGCAGACGGCGCCGCGCTGCACCGGGTCGCCGGGCGTCGCCCGGATGGTCGACCAGGTGACGCCGCGGTCGTAGGTCACCGCCAGGTAGAGGTGCCACACGCCGTCGTAGCCGGGATTGGCGGCGGTGCCGTCGCCCGGAGTGGCGCTGCCGAGGAAGGCGAACGCCGCGCGGTCGCCGTCGCCGGCGACGACCTCGGGGAAGGCGCAGTTGACGATCCCCAGCGCGGCGCCGACGTTCTGCGGCGTGCTCCACGACGCGCCGAGGTCGGCCGACACGGCGGCCATCGCCGCGCCGCTGCCGTCGCAAAATCCGAAGTAGAGGGTCTCGTCGGCGCCGAACCCGGCTGCCGGGTCACTGCGGCTCGACGTCGAGCCCGGCACCGTTTGCACGGTGAAGGTCAGCCCGGCGTTCTCGCTCACCGCCACGCCCTGCTCGCCGCCGCAGCTCTTGTTGGGCACCGCGACGACGCCTTGCGGGCTGACCTGGATGTGGCCGTGCAGGCCGCCGCACTGGGCGATGGTGTACATCGGCACCGCCGGACCGAAAGTGGTACCGCCGTCGCGCGAGAGCGCGATCTGCGCCATGGCGACGTCCTGCGACGCGTAGTAGACGGCATCGGGGTAGCCGACGCCGCCGGGATCGCCGGCCGGGAACGGCCCGGCACCGATCGTCTGATGGTCGACGCCGGAGTTGATCCCCGCGCCCTGGCTCGGCGCCCAGGTCTCGCCCAGGTCGTCGCTGATGCCGATGACGCTGGTCTTCCCCGCCAGCTGCGACGAGAGCGTGCGGCCGGTCAGCGGGTCGACGTGGAGGATGGGATCGAGCGAGGTGACGTGGAAGGGCACGCTCTTCTCGCGCCACTCGGCGACCGCCGGGTCGGTGCAGTCGTCGAGCGTCACGC